>JALYSC010000352.1 GCA_030855005.1 Bacteroidota bacterium
CGTAAAAGTCCTAATGCAAACCATCTTTGAAGATGAAGAAAAGATCTTCAATGCTATTGTTGCGGGTGCTGATGGATATATCCTAAAGAAAGCTGCGCCCTTAAAATTACTTGATGGCATTCGTGAAGTCATGGAGGGAGGTGCACCTATGACTCCGGTGGTTGCGAAGCAGGTATTACTACTCTTCAGCAACAAACACAAATTCATTTCCAAAAATGATTTTGACCTCACTCCTCGTGAAACGGAGATACTCACTTTATTGGTGGAAGGATACAGTTACAAAATGATTGCTGCTAAATGTAATGTCACGTATGCTACAGTCAATTCGCATATCAGCAGCATCTATCACAAGCTGCAGGTGTCGTCGGGGACGGAAGCAGTGGCCCTGGCGATTGAGTCAGGGATAGCGGGCAGGAGGAAAGGTTGATGATGTCACACTTGTCATTCGTATGGTTGCATTTTCCCTGGTCAAAAAGAAGCTGGCTGATATAGTTGTTGCCCACGTACATAGCAAACCGTTGATAATCATAAGTATGTTGGAATAGAGTATCAGCAACTATACCAAATCGAAATGCAGCGACATGAATCGGCATTTCAAAATAGGAAACAAAGGGATGGAATTGAATCTGGTCCACCCATCCAATCACGGAGTCTTGTACCTGCTCGCGTTTCGACTCCGCTCAACGACCGCAGAAGTATCGGAACCTGAAGATCAAATCTGCGAAAATTAATTTTTAAATAACATCTGTGCAGTCAGCGTTAAAAACGACTGGCGATCGGATATCACGGTCTGAACTTTTCGAATTTGTTCCCATTAAACTTATACACACCATGCTCATGCGTGCCAAGCCATAAGTCTCCCTGGAGGTCCTTATAAATAGTAAACAAGTAAACCATCTTGCCATCTTCCATAATAGGGTAGTGAGTAATATTTTCTCCATCATACCTCCATACGCCACCGCTGTAAGTGAGCATCCACAGATCACCGGACCTATCTTCTGCGATGGACATAAAGTAGGAATATTCTCCCAGGCCTTGTTGAATGCCCTTTTCTTTTGAATACGTCATGATACTCTGACCACCATCAGGAGATTTATGTATATCAATATTATACCTATGGATAGAATTACTTAACCAATACTTTCCGTCTTTATCTTCCAATATACCGCGCACACCAAATGCATCTTTGCGAAATGTCATCTCGTCATCAGAAATCCAGGAAAAAGAAGTGCCATCAAAAATGCACACTCCAAAGGAAGAAGTGCCAAACAGAACATTTCCTTTACTGTTTTTATAAATTATATAAGCAACATTAACATCAAATGGAACAGGTCCGGTCCGTTGGAATAATTCATCCTCCATTTCATGCCTGGGAAATTTCAGATCATACAGCGTGTGCCCATCATATCGATACACGCCGTTTTTCCATTGATTGCCGGTAAACCATAAATCATCACGGGTTAATTTCCACTCATTACTTTTTACAGGAGTAAGTTGAGTTATTATTTTTCCATCATATTTACAGATTCCATCCAAGGTTGTGAGATAAATATTCCCTGCCTTATCTTCCTGAATTGCGCAAATACTGTCATTACTCAAACCATGGCGCTTTGAAAAATGGATAATATTTTTTCCACTAACTCTGATCTTTTCATCAGGATTGTATCGATAGACTCCATCGCCATTACTTCCAAACCAATACATACCTTTTGTATCCTGATAGATGATCATAAGATCATTGCTCATTTCTGATACTGTATCCCCGATAGCGTTGATATAGTTTGAATCGTGAATTGTAAAAATCTGATCGCGTGTAACTTTTGATGCGATACAGGACGTAAGAATAGTGAAGATGAAAATGAGCAGGTAAGGCAAGACTAAATGCGGGTTTGTTGTCAAATGTAAAATGTCTCACTAAAGGTACATGCATTAGATTGGTGCAGGTTGTTGCAGAGATGTTATTGATTTG
Source organism: Bacteroidota bacterium (assembly GCA_030855005.1). Lineage (GTDB taxonomy): Bacteria > Bacteroidota > Bacteroidia > Chitinophagales > Saprospiraceae > Opimibacter. Next base: position 1,970 of record JALYSC010000352.1, read on the forward strand.
GTATTTGGTATTTGGGATTGCAGATTGACAAGTCTGGATTTTGGATGTGGGATAAATTGAAGGCACATTCAAGATACAGGATTGGTTTTTTAATGGTGTTATAATATTTAATATCCAACTACATCCACTATCCATTTTCCAATGACTACTGACTACTGACTGAAACTTTGCAACTGAAGTGTCATCTATTCACACTTCCACTCCGCTCAGTCCAAACGATCTAATTTGCTAACTTCATATCTCATTACCTTCTTGTATGTCATTCGCATTCAACAACATGGTAATTAGGTATGAGCAGCGATATCTGACCGTCTGTTAAGCATTCAAACTTTACCAGCCAAGACCTTAGATGAAATAAATGAGCGCGCTCCTTCTCAATGTCAAAAGCTGTAACTTAGCAGCTATTAATTGCATATCTGGCAAAATCCCGAAACGCCATCCGATTGTATGGTCTATTCAATTCCCGGAATTCATTTTCCTGTTGACCATGCTCTTTACCAAATTCGATTTCGTATCTTCTTTCAGTAATTCAAAGACTTAGTTGCTAGTGCGTTACACATTAACCAATCGGCGTTTACATTTTACCTTTTCATGAAAGCAAAATCAATCAGCGGAAACTCCCAGGAAGAAATAAAAGCCGCCCTTGCACAAAGCATGACCGATGGATACAAGCCAACGCTGGCTTTTGTTTTTATTTCCATCAAACAGGACCGTAAGGCTATTTGTGACCTCCTGGATAAACACAACATCGATATCATTGGCGCGACTTCATCCTCTGAGTTTATTGACGGTCACCAAAGCGAAGGTGAAACCGCAATCCTGCTGTTGGACTTAAACAGGGAACATTATACCATTCTATTTGAAGACATCGGTGACAGAAGTCTTGTGGATGCTGCCACCCATATTTCACAGACCGCCCTTAAAAAGTTTCATAACCCAGCTTTTATTCTCCTCAGTACATTGTTGGCTGCTGATGGCAAAATGATGGATGGTGAACTTTTGATTCGCATTATTGAGCAAGTTATAGGGCCTCAAGTAAACATGTTTGGTGGCATGGCCGGTGATGATATCAGCTTCACAGGCACCTATGTTTTTACTTCTAATCAATCAACAGATTATGGGATGATTGGACTGGTCCTGAATGAAGACAAGATACAGCTTCTGGGGGTGGCCATCTCCGGATGGAAAGCCGTAGGTGTCACCCGTACGATAACCAAGAGCGAAGATAATTTGCTATATACGATAGATGACCAATCGGCTCTGGAAATGTACTTGCGCTATTTGGGTAGTGATATACCTTCTATGGAAGATCAGATCAATTTCTTCGAATCGTTGGGCAATCAATATCCTTTTCAGATAGAACGAGAAGGCAGAGCACCCATGATGTGCAATCCCATTGGATATGACAGAGAACACGGGGCCTTGATATGTGAATCCAATATAACGGAAGGCTCCAGGTTCCGCTTTTCAACACCGCCGGATTTTGATATTGTAGAAACAATCGTTGAAAAAGCTGAAACATTAAAACGTAATGCTCATGCCGAAGCAGATGCCCTGCTTATCTTTTCCTGTGCAGGCAGGCTTGCTGCACTAGGTCCTATGGCGCAACAGGAAAATGAAGGATTACAGGCAGTTTGGAAAGTTCCGATGGCCGGATTTTATTCCTATGGCGAATTTGGCAGAGCCGAAAATGGCAAACATGAATTTCATTCCACGACCAATAGCTGGGTGGTGATAAAAGAAAAATGAAGATTGAAAAATGAAAAATAAGTTATAAGACTTCAGACGAAAGATGGAAGACGAAAGACGCATGGTAGATGACATCCAAAGTAAGCAAGTCAACTCATCAACCTATCAACACTTTAACCATTAACCTTTAAACGCTTAACCATTTAAACACATAAACACTATTAACTACCAACTTAAAACTTAAAACTATCAACTTAAAACTACCAACTAAAAACTAACCATCAACTCTTCCAAAATAAATGCAAGCAAAATCCATCCAAGGAAATTCCTCTGAAGAAATAAAAGCTGCTCTTCAATTGAGCATGGCTGACGGCTTCACTCCTACCCTTGCAATCGTATTTATTTCTATTCACATGGATGTGCCACGAAC
>JALYSC010000353.1 GCA_030855005.1 Bacteroidota bacterium
CCAAGACTTATCCACAAAAACGGAGTTATTAACAAAAAGAAAAAAGTAGCAAAAAAGAAAAAATGATGATGATAATGACGATACTTGTTTAAGAATAGAAAAAGTCAACCTATTTCAGGCAAGCACAACTAATCATTATTCTGTATTCATTATTCTTTGTTCTTATATTTTTCTATGCCTCCAACCATTGTCATCAGCACATATGCTTCAGGAATTTCATCATCTTTACATTTTATTAAATTTTTAGAAACCAATATTATATCCGCAAGCTTACCTACCTCAATGCTTCCTTTCAGTTCATCTTCAAAAGCTGCATACGCATTCGCCAGCGTGTAGGAATAAAGTGCTTCTTCCCGCGTCATTTTTTGTTCAGGGAAAAATTCCATTCCGGTATCAAGTCTTTTCCGGGTGACAGTTGCATAGATGCATGGAATTGGATTGACACTCTCCACAGGAGCATCAGTACCATTGGCAATAATAGCTCCACTTTCAAGTAAGCTCCTCCATGCATATGCTCCTTCCTTAGCTCTTGTTTCACCTAATCTTTTTACTACAAAAGGTGCGTCGGATGTACAGTGAATACCCTGCATGGAAGCAATAATACCAAGTGATTTAAAGCGTGGTATATCCACAGGATTCAGATGTTGAGCATGTTCGATCCTCCACCGCAAATCTTTTTTATCCGGATGTGACTGAAATGTTTCTTCCATAATGTCAAGAGTGACTCGATTTCCTTTATCACCAATCGAATGAACACACAGCTGCATGTCATGATCCATAGCTAGTTGTGCTATTCCTTTCACGTCTTCAACAAGAGTTGTGTTTTGGCCTGTAAATCCTGGCTTATCATCGTATGGAGCGAGTAGCCACGCTCCATACGATCCAAGAGCTCCGTCTGTTTCGGATTTAATGGCCCGGCAGGTAAAAGAATGATCTCCGGCATTAATGATCGGGAAGCCATTCATTCTGCCTTTCAGCGTATCATAAGGATGGCGAAGCATCGCCCATAAACGAAGATTAAAGGAATCTTCTTCAGCCATTTTTTTATATCGTTTGATTTCTTCAAATGTAGATCCGGCGTCTTCAAAAGTTGTAATTCCATATTGAAGACATTCCTCTTGCGCAAGTCGTATAGCTTTGTACCACTCACGGAGAAATTCATCTTTTGGTATACTTCGCTGGTATTCATTATAAGCTGTTTGTATTATTTCCATAGCCCGCTCTTCAAAAACTCCAAGTGCAACTCCGGCAGCATCTCTGAGGATATGGCCACCTTGCGGATCCGGCGATTCTGACGTCACCCCGGACGCCTTCATCGCAGCTTCGTTGGCGAATAAGGCATGACCACTTGCATGGCTTAACAATACAGGATTATCAGGTGATATAGAGCTTAATAGTTGATGATATGGATACCCATTAACATTCTGGTCGGGAGTATGGCTCCATTTTTCCTGGTGCCATCCACGACCAAAGATCCATTCACCAGGTTTAGCATTTTTAACACGAGCAGCAACGCTATCTACTATTTCTTCCCAGCTCTTTGTATTGAGCAGATTAACATTTATCAGATTGTACCCCAGACTTGAAAAATGCCCATGTCCTTCAATAAACCCAGGCATTAAAAATGCACCCTGGCAATCTTTTTTTTCTGTGGAATACTCTTTCCATTCCTTCATAATTTCATTTGAATTACCAACTGCGATGATTTTGCTATAACGGATTACAACAGCACCTGTATCAATCGGTGAGCCCTTGACAGGATAGACATAAGCATTGTAAAGAATCAAATCTGCTACGGGAGAAACCTCTTCCTTGCTTTGACATGATGCCAGGAAAAACACAACAATCCAAATGACTGTCAAACTATTTTGCATCTTTACTTTCATAGATCATCTTTGATAATTCTGATCAGCGATCAAAATTAGAATGAAACAAAACGTACAGGCATTACATAAAATCTTTGAGGACTATTTGATTCAACAACAACCTCATGGTACACCTGATACCTTGTACGAGCCTGTAAGATATATGAATGATATCGGAGGCAAACGTATCCGCCCTTTGTTAGTCCTCCTTGCCTATCAACTCTGGCATCAAGATATTACTCCTTCACTTTCTGCAGCAATAGCAGTTGAATATTTTCACAACTTCAGTCTGATGCATGATGATATTATGGATGAAGCGCCATTGCGCAGAGGGCACGAAAGTGTATACCATAAGTTCGGTCGCAATGCAGCCATCCTAAGTGGTGATGCCATGTTGATCTCAAGCTTCCAATTACTGCTCCAGGCAGGAAATCTTTCGCAATCCGGCTCCGAATTGATTGCGCTTTTGAGTCAGACCGCAATGCAAATATGTGAAGGGCAACAACTCGATATGGATTTTGAAATCAGGGAAACTATCACTGAAGCTGAATATATTGAGATGATTCGATGCAAAACAGCATGTCTTATTGGGTTTAGTCTGCAGGTGGGAGCTCTTCTTGCAGGAGCCTGCGAGGAAGAATCTGATGCAATCTACAAGTATGGAGAAAACCTTGGATTGGCCTTCCAGATTCAGGATGATTATCTCGATGTCTTCGGCGATATAAGTCTCACCGGCAAGCAGGAGGGTGGTGATATCCTTAGGGGTAAGAAGAATTTTCTCTACGTTCACACACTTAATAAATTATCTCCTGACCGGCAGATTGAATTCATTCAACTATACAAACAGGCTGGAGTAAATAACGACCCAACAACCATTATTAAATTTTATCAGCAGTATAAAGTGGATGATTATGTTCGGGATATTGAATCCGGATATTCAATGAAAGCAATGACAGAAGTAGCGAAAATTAGTAGCGTCGATACAGAGCCTATTAAGTCTATTGCCTCAGCACTAATCAACCGTCATTTTTAGTGTGAATTAACTTACCGATTTTAGCCTACAATCCAATATTGTCAAATCCAAAATCCCTTTCTTCCCTTTCTTCCCTTCCACTTCCTATCCCTTCCCTAGTGCTTTATCCGTCAGGAATACTAGCATTCTCGTTGCCGCTGCGACTACAGGGCCAGCCATTGGATCGGATTGAAACTCGTCAAAAGGTCCTTCGCCAAAATAGAGGTCACCTGAGACTAGAAATGTAAGTCGACACATTCCAAACGCCGGAGCTCCTTTTCTGCTTCCTTCCCATGGACCTATACGGTCAACAATGGACTGTCCCTCTTTGAAAATATTCAGGATAATATTGTCCGATTCAATAGTAGGGGTGTCCCACACGATCATACTTTCCTTATGATTAATATATCTCGCAGTGCCATCCTTATACACAGCAAGCGTATCCAGGCCATCATCAAATCCAATTTCAATAACAAAGCCGAGTAAGTTTTTTGATTCATCATGCCATCCTGCTTTTTTCATTAACTTATAAGCGAGCAATCGCAATCTGCTTTCTACACCAATATCAAGAGCTACTTTTTCAAGCTGATCCTTTAACGGATCAGGTGCCATTAAAATGTCCCAAGGATAAGGTGGTGAAGCCTTGTCAAATTGAAATAAGGCAGGATCATCACAAAACAGCAGGTTATAAATCTTATTATAAGATTCCTGCGAATAGGGTGTAGGTAGGCTCATTTTGTTAAAGTAAAATCTAAAATCTAAAAGATAAAAGATAATAAGTAAAAGATATAAAGGGAAAAGAACTAGTTCGTTTGAGTTAACGAATCCCAAATCGCATTGTTCAACACTTCGACAAGCTCAGCGCACCGCCCGATTCACGCAACCTGATGCTATAGTTCGACTTGCCTTTTCGCAACCTTGGGCTACAGCTCACCAACCGCAGCTCACCAACCATCCGAAATCACTTGAGGTGGATTTTACAATCCACCCATTCTGAATCAAAAACTGCTTCATACTTCTTGTAGAAATTAATCGCTGGCTCATTCCAGTCCAGCACCTGCCACTTCACCAGCGATACATCCTTACGGCGGGCTTCTTTCATAAAAGCATCAAAAAGTAGTGCACCGATGCCCTGACCACGTTCTTCGACCTTGACCACAAAATCTTCCAGGTAGAGCATACTGCCTCTCCATGTA
>JALYSC010000022.1 GCA_030855005.1 Bacteroidota bacterium
CACTGATATAACAAAGTGCATTTGGTAATGCCGCCCTCCAATAGGAAAAAGTGTGTCCACCATCTCTCACCCGATACTCATGTTGTATCTTTAGATCACGAAGCAATATGTGCAATTCTTCATTACTACGACAAAGTGTGTATTCATCATCTCCAATGTCGATATAGATCTTTAGTTCAGAGAATTGTTTGGGATCGAGTGTTTTAAATAAATGAAAGGGTGAATATTGCTTATAGAAATCAGTAATCCTTTCTTTTCCGATAGTGCCAACACCTCCAAAAAGTCTTCCCCATTGATCATTCCATTCAGATGCTTCCTCAACCATATACTGCCCGTCTGTCCTGACGGATATACTCAAAGGAACACTGATGTTAAAAACATCAGGATGGCGCACGGGTAGAATCAATGCACCAAAACCACCCATAGAGTATCCCATCGTGGCACGATGTTCTTTATCAGCAATAGTCCGATAGGTACTATCAATAAAAGGCACGAGGTCTTTAATAAACATATCCTCATACAGAAAGGTACCGGCATAATCATTGACATAATAATTTCTGAAACCTTGCGGCATGACAAAAATCATTGGCACTATTTCCTTCCTTGCTACTGCAGCATCAGCAACCTGCGAGATTCGTCCATACTCTAACCAGGAAGACTCATCATCCCCTAACCCATGCAATAGATAGACGACAGGATATTCTTGCTTGCCCTTATGATAATCAACAGGAAGAACAATAGAATATTTAACTTCTTGTCCAAGCACGACACTTTTCATGGACAAACTTTCCATAATTCGTTTGTTTCCTCCGGCGACCATGACCGCAAAAGGAAAAAAGGCAAATATGAAAAGCAGGTTAATTTTCTTCATATCAATTCATTAGTCTTTTCTTTAGAGACGTAAGTGATTCATCCAGCCCATTCAAAAAAGCTTGATGACTTTGTGCACCTTGTCTGACCCGATACTCATATTCAATATCATCTTTACGGATTTGTGCGTAGAGTTGGTGATGCCCTGCATAACTGTTGCATTCATCTGTCGCATCAAGATAATAGAAGGTCTCACCTGACGCCACAACTGTTGTATCCACCAATGTTGCATTGAATAGAAAACAGGAACCGAATATTTCTGCATTTGCTGATACGTAGGAAATAGCTGCATCACCTCCTGCTTCATTTCCGAGTAGCACTCTATCCGACCTTCCAACTTTGGTTCTATACGTTGAATCTATCCTCGACAAAATACCAGCCAGTACGTCCAGATTGTTTTCCATATCATCTGCAGATAACTCTACGACAATAGATTTGGTCAATTTTCCACTTTGCATATTGTTCCTCAGCATGGAAAAAATATTGATAACATTTTCTTCTCGTTTTCCATCCTCAAAATCATGAATCAGGTAGAGTACAGGAAAATTTGATGAGTGGATGGTATAATCAACCGGCGTCATTACGTGTAAAGTGACACCGTCAACTTCCAAAGTCTCAAGGACATTATGTTCAATAATCGGGGATATTACAATTGGTAAAGGTTCGGTTGGATGTATCGTGTTCTGGAATGCATTGCTGATAAACCTAAATGCCTCAGGGTAGGATTTTTTCCAGTAATCAAAGGAATGACCTCCATTTCTAACACGGTACTCGTGTGCGATGAAATTGTCCCGCATGATCTTATGCAGGTTATCACTCGTGATAGAAAGAGATTCCTCATCATCACCACAATCAAGCAATATTTTCAATCCATCAAATCGTGAAAGATCTCCCTGAGTAAAGAAATGAAAAGGACTGTGGGCTTTAAAATAGTCTGTCAGTCTTGCCATCCCGGTTGCGCCAAATCCGCCATATAATAATCCCCATTGGCTATTAAAGACATCCTGTGTTTCCGCCAGATATTGTTCATCTGTACGAAATGACATACTTAAGGGTACGGCAACAGAAAAAATATCCGGATGCAAGGCAGGCAGGATCAAAGCACCATAGCCGCCCATTGAATATCCCATAACCGCTCGTGAATCTTTATCCCTTTTTGTTCTGTATAGATTATCAATCGTCGGCACCAGCTCTTCAGTCATCATGTCCATGTATGGATAATCTCCAGAAAATCTGTTGACATAATAGGAAAAATACGCTGCCGGCATCACATAGATCATAGGAACGATATCTCCGGCATATTGATCAGAATAATATTGCAGACCACCGCTTGTATACCATGCTCTTTCGCTATCCCCGTATCCATGTAGTAAATAGACAACCGGATAAGATTCAGTAGATGCATCATATCCATCTGGCAGCAAAACAGCATAAGTAATGTCATTGTCAAAATAGGTGCTGTACATTTTTTGATTCTCCAGCAGCCGCACAAATGGGATGACTGGATCATCCTGCTTGCAACTCGTAAACAGCAATGATAGTAGGAGCACCGCTACCGAAAGAGAGACTCGAACTGAATCGTACATGAATCGTATCTTATCGGTATATCTCAATGTTGTGGTGGATTTAGTCCTCTCGCAGGTGATGCACTATAGATGACAATCGATTTCATATAGAGGCTAAATTCAGGGTCTTTATTGAGCCATGAGATCTCCAGATGATGATTTCCTTCCTTGAGGAGGTACTTATGGTATATATCATATTTCCGGACGATATAATCGAAAGGCATTTTAACCTGGTCGATCTTCTCACCGTCCAGGATAATATCCAATAGAGCTACATAATCACTTTTAGCCACGCCACATCTGCTTTTCACATTCCCAAGAACAACGATTCCATTTCCGTTAAAATCGATCGCAATATTCTTGTCCGTAAACTCTTGCCTGAGATAACGTTCCTCAGCCGGATACATCCCTTCAAAACATTGTTCAAACCGAACTGTAGTTGGTTTTTGTATTTTGATTGAGACAGCATCTTCATCTACTGTACCATTCTGCTGTTCAATAAGTTGTAGTGTATGCTTATAGGTCAACGCGTAGACGTCATAGAGCGTGATATCCATATACGGAAACTTCAATCCTTCTGCTTCTTCTAATGCAGCTTTCCAATAAGCAGGAATATTTTTGTATCCCCCCATAACTCCCAAAATACCTGCTGCAGAAGCCGGATTGCAATCCGAATCCTGACCACAGCGGGTTGCGATATCCATCGTCTTATAAAAATCTTTATCACCATAGAGTAACCCAATCACAACATAGGCAGCATTTAGTCGGGCATCGATATTGAATGAATTAAACACCCCTTCCGGACAGCCTTTCTCAGCAGAGTGATTTTTTTCCACTTCAAACCACGTCTCTTTCCAGTCGTCAGGATATTGTTGATGCCAGCGGATGACATCTGCAATTGTTTTATAAAATTTGCTTTCTGCAGGAATGGTACTCAGCGCTTCTGAAATAATATACTTCAGATTGTCTGATGTATAAGCTAAGGAATAGAGTGCTGATATGAATACACCACCGTACCAACCATCTCCGTAATTCATGATGTGCCCGATACGATCACAAAATTCAGAGCCTGTGTTGACCATACCGGGAGTCATCATGCCGGCAAAGTCAGCTTCAATCTGAAAGTCTATATCATCAGCATGAGGATTGTTCATCCAGTGTCCTGATGCCGGAGGCATGATGCCATTTAAGATATTATACCGTGCTGCCTGGTTAGCATGCCAGAGCTTGTAGTCTTCATGAGCAAACTCATAAGCAAATGAATCTGTCGGAGCGTTGAGACCAACTTTCTCAAGGATATTGACAAAAGTCAAATCAAGGTAAACATCATCATACAAGCCAGGATCGAGATCATAGGTTTCTTTGATATAATGATCATGCCACACCATTGGCTGATAATCCTGAATCATGGTGCCTTTGAAACGAAATTCTGTAGGACCTCCAAACGTGACACCAATGGTCTGTCCCGCCCAACCGCCTCTGATCCTGTCTTTCAATTCAGCTTTTGACATCGTTATTTCTCCTGGCATTACAACAGACGGAGTCCTTGTAACAGTACACGCCATAAAGGATATGCAGAAGGCAGCCATAGCCATGATATGTTGGAGTCCTTCCCTCATATCAATGCACTTTAGCCGGTAAATTACTTGTCGGTGGATTGTGTGAATAAACGATCAGGTCATTAATTCTATATTCATACTCAGGAGAAGGATTAGTCCATTTCAATCTGAGTGTATGTTTACGTTCCTCCAGCTGGTATTTCCATGCAGGCTCCAGTCGTCTTGATGTGTTTTTCATTGGGAGTTTTACTGTTTCAGAAAGAACACTATCCAAATAAACTTCCATAATAGCCACATATGGATCTTCTCTTTCTGCAAGGCCCAGTGGCTCTGATCCATAGGTACGCTTGGAGATGCGGTCTATGTACTCCACATCTATCTTTGAACGCTTGGCCATATTCCCATACAACAGAAATCCATTGCCGGTAAATTTCATGGTAATCTCATCGGTAAATGACTGGTCAATCTTCATCCGGTCTATCGGATAGGTATGTTCGAAATTCTGTTCAAATTTCACCGGGATGGGCATGGATATAGGAATGGTCACTTCATCTCCATCAATATTTCCTCCCGCTTTCGCTACCACTCCGAGTGCATGTTTCATGCTCCAGCCATAGGCCTTTTCAAGCGATACATCAGTGTTCTCGAAATTACTTTTCTCAATTTCCTGTAGTGGTTTGAGCCAGAAATCAGGTATGTTTTTATACCCTACCATTACACCTAATACACCTCCCACGGTGGCTGGATTACAATCCGCATCCTGTCCACACCGGGCTGCAATGTCCACTGATTGTGAGAAATCACCGTGTCCATATAGCAAGCCTATCGCGACGTAAGCGGAATTAATTTTAGCATCTATATTAAAGCCAAGAAATACACCTTTAGGACATCCAACATCCTGATTCCATTTCTTCTGAACCTCAAACCAGGCTTGTTTCCAATCATCAGGATATTTTTTGTAGGCATCAATAACAGTTGATATACATCCATGAAATTTGGTGTTTGCCGGAATGGTGTTCAATGCCTGGGTGGTTATGTATTCAGGATCATCGGAGATAAACGCGAGTGAATACAAGGCGGAAACAAAAACACCGCCATACCAGCCATCGCCACTATTCATGACATGTCCTACGCGATCGGCAATTTCTGTTGCCTGATTGACCATGCCCGGTGCCATTAACCCAATAAAGTCAGCTTCGATTTGAAAATCAATATCATCTGCGTGCGGATTATTTTTCCAATACCCGGACGCCGGAGGCATGATGCCATTGAGGATGTTGTAGCGGGAAGCCTGATTGGCATGCGCCAGATGATAAGCTGTATTTGACCAGTGATGGGCAATTGAATCAGAACTTGCCTCCAGTCCATGTTTTTCAAATGCATTCACAAAATTCAGATCGGTGTAGATATCATCAAACAATCCCGGCTTTTTGTCCCACCAATATTTGACATAATGATCGTTCCAGGGGATGATATGATGTTCGTCGATGAGTGATCCATTATATTTAAATTCCACAGGTGCCCCATAGACCACGCCAATGGTTTGGCCTGCCCATCCACCTTTAATTTTATCCTGAAGCACCTTCTTTGATAGTGTGATGGATTCTTTAGAAAGCACGTCTTCTACCGTCTTGTCATTCGTACTGCATGCGGCAATGAGAAGACATACTGCACACAGCGATAATTGTAGAGTGGTAGCAATTGGTTTATACATTGGCTTTAATCCTTTGTTGCTTTATATACTCTCAGCTCCGTGATCGAAGTAAATCCGGAGACTTGCTTGGTGTACTTATTCCAGTGATCCTGGATCATGGCATCACCGATGATTCGGATTGCTTTAGTGGTCACTTTATCAAAACTGAGTACATACTCTGCAAAGTGAGGTTGATATATTAAATAACCCGTCTCTGGCATCGGAGGATTGATGGAAGTATGAGTCACTCCAACCCATTTACCATCTTCATTCTTGTATTGTACGTTTAGAGATGTAAACCATCCTCCAAACTCTTCCATGCCTCCGGCGTGAAATGCCATCATATCAATGGTCTGTGGTGTTGCCCATTCGTATCCATAATAATCCACTTTTGGAATTTTCGCTTTTGCAGCCAGGCTATAGAAAACAGAACCCGGACCATCCACGATACCATCCCTTATCACTTCAACGTCCTTAGAATACATTGACCTGCCAAAAGTCGTCCAGCATGAATCACGTACTACTTCATTTACAACACGCACATTGGCAAGTACACTATCTGCTAAAGAAGCAATATTGGTGTTACGTACCACCAGGTCAAAATCGCGCATGAGTTTTTGTGGACCATTATCCAGTTGGATTTTTATTTGGTAGGGCCCGGGTGTTGTGGGTGTGCCAGTGATCCGGCCCTTGTTGAAAGTCGTGCCGGGAGGTGTAGTGCCACCAATCATCGACCAGTTATAATTTTTATTTGCATCACTGTAAAATGTGTAATCAACCGGATGATTGACTTCCATCATCGGTAAAGGACCAATATAAAATTCAAGCGGTACAGTAAAAGTTGCTTTAGTATTGATTGTGACTTTCTGCTTAGCTCCTTTTCCGGATAGCTTACCGCCCTTTGAAATAATCAGATCGGTTGTCATCCTGAGCGTACGATCTATCATAGACTGAATGCTTGCATCAGGCAATTCATGACGAGTGATATTGATGTAAGTATCATTGAAAGGTTGAGTCCATCCTTCAATCGGGAGATATAAATCTTTAGGTAGTGCTTTAAAACCATACATGATCCCCAATAGACCTGCTACTGTAGCAGCTTGATTATCTGCATCGAAACCCATAGCACATGACAAATCTAATGTTCGTTGGAAATCACCATTCCCATAAAGCATCGCCAGAATACCACAAGCGCCGTTGAGATTGGCATTCCATATCGTCTTGGTCATATCTGGTTCTGTGACATAATATTTCTCAGCCATTTCTTTCCAGGCATCTTGCCATTTGTCAGGATACTTTTGATGTAGTGCGATCATATCGCGTATAGTCTGCCCATATCTTCCATCAGCAGGTAGTTCTTTCAACCCGATGTCAATAAGCTTTCGGATATCTGTTTCAAAGAACGCCGCAGCATACATGGCGCCATAGTGTATGGTTGGCTCAGTACCCCAGCTATCACTTGTGATGCGTGCTGCCCAATCGGATTTCTGTGCGGCATAGCGGACCATTCCAGGCGCTGTATATGCCCATATCTCATTGATCAATTGCGGGTCGATCTGGAACCAGTGTGGATTGATATTTTTATTTCCACTGAAGGGAGGTGTGTACCCAAATTTCATCAAACCCAGTGCGCCTCTATTGGCAAGCCACACACGATCCCTGATATGGAAAAGCCAGGCCTCTCTTAGTTGTTCATACGTTGGCTCGGGCCCAAATTTTTCCATCTGAAGCAGATACATGTATTCCAGATCCGTGTCATCATCTGAAAAAGCTCCATTATACTTTTTGAGTTTGTCAAGATTTTTGGTGTATCCATATGGCCAGTTTTCAGCACCCGGAGCATTCACGTATTTATTCTCGTGCGGCAAGCCGTAAATATTTCCAATCATCTGGCCAATCCATGCACCCGCGATTTTGTCTCTCAACGCTGTGACTGTGATGGATTGTGTCTGACTGATACCTTTATCTGCATTCAGGAATGACAGACTCTGCACCACGATCAGACAAAGGAATATTCTGCAATTGAAGTAGCTCATTGTGGATTCTGGATTAGATAAGGATTTGTATTTAAAGCACTTTGTGGTATTGGAAACAGCTTTGTGTTGGGTCCCGTTACAGGTTTTTCATACCAGGCTCGACCCCATACACCAAATCGTATCTGATCCTGGCGTCGGTGACCCTCCCAGGCAAATTCTCTACCTAACTCAGTAAGTAATTCTTCATCGGTGATATCCGATAGGGTGTAAGGTTGTAATCCGATACGTGTTCTGATCTTCTGGAGATCCGGGTCATTGATAAACTCACCTGCGCGGCCCAGCCAATGAAGTGCCTCGAGTTTAGTATAAAGGACATCTGCATATCTAAAGAGCACAAAATCATTCTCCATGTCAATTACATCATAACTCAAATCCTCCTGATATTCATACTTTGTACATCGTGCACCTTCCCATTCGCCTCTGGAATGATAATTTGCAATAGTAGGTGTGTAAATAAATGGCTCACCATTTATAACGATCGGATTTCCATTTATGTCATATTGTTGTCCAAAGAGCCATGAATTTCTGCGAAGATCTTCTGCTGCATATTTGGTAAAAAAATCAGGAGGCAGTACAAAACCATCCCAGGGTATGCCTACCATATTAAATGTAGAACGGCTGGCGGAGTTGAGTGTCAGATGTGACCAGTAGAAATGTTCGTCAGTAAGTTGAGGGTGATAGGGGATGACAAAGATGTTTTCTCTGGAACCTTCATTGTGGACTTGAAAGTTAGCAAAATAGTCATCTTCAATTTCGTAAGCACCTAAAGCAATCACCTCATCACACGAGGCAACTGCTTCTGCAAATCGGTTTTGACCTACCCATTCGAGGGCATTCATTTGCATTTTGGCTAAGAACATATACGCCATGCCTTTCGTTATCCTGCCATAGTATTCCGGATTAGGTAAGTCCTGAACTTTATCTATGTTGTCAAGAATCTCCTGTATGATAAAGTCAAACACAAACTGCCTGTTTTTTTGTTCAGGCAAATCCTGGTTGGTAAAGTCAATGGTAAAAGGTATGTTCCCCCAGTTGTCCAGTGCCCAGTAATAATAGTAGGCTCGTAGGATCCGAATCTCAGCAAGCACCCGATCTTTTCCTTCGAATTCAATTGGAGTGATGACGGACAGAATTTCATTGCACGCGGTGATGCCGGCAAAAACCATGTCCCATGACTTGGTAAGTATTTTGTTGTTCGGTGCGAGTTTATGTTTTTGTATATCCTCCCATCGCCCTTGTTCATACCATTCTCCATTATGCTTTTCAGGTATGACCAATTCATCAGATGCATTTTGTGTCAGTGACCATAAGCGTTGTTCTTCAGGATAGGGTTGGAGGCCTACATAGGCTCGTCCGGCATAGGCAATGATATCCTTTTCGGACTGAAAGAAATTATTGACCGGAATCTCAGTATAGACCGTTTCTGAAAGATCAAAACATGAGGAAACCGTGGAAACCAAAACGAAGCCTGTCAGTATGACAATAAGATATTTTTTCATAATGTCTTTCATCTTGAGTTTAAAATGTGGCGTTGATACCCAGCGTAAGTGATGTTGTTCTTGGGTAGTAGGATAATCGATCAATACCCGGCTCTAGACCTGATAAATTTACTTCAGGATCTATCCCTTGATAGCCTGCAATCCAAAGCACATTCTGTGCTGATACATAGGTGCTGAGTTTTGAGATATAGCCTGACCTGATATTGAAGTTGTAATTGAGTGTTATATTGTCAAGTTTGACGAAGGTAGCATCCTCCACATACTTTGATGAGTAGGTTATGTCGCCTATAAATTCAGGATTTTCATACTGTGAATGCACGATATTCCGTAATCCAATATTCTTCCATGATTCATAATATAAACGGTAGCTGTTTAAAACCTTGCCACCGATTCCTGCACGGAAATTGAAACTGAAATCCAGGTTTTTAAACGTCAACATATTGCTCCATCCTAACATGGCAACTGGACTGGCAGTACCAATCTTTTCCCAGTCACTCTTGTCTACCTCCCCGATAGGATTTTGATTTTTAAACTGGTCATAACCATCTTCACTTACACCTAACCAAACTGGTCCATAGAAAGTCCCTACTTCTTCGCCCTCCTGAATGCGCTGTGCCCACACGCCAATGGTGCCACCGATAAAAGCAGTTTCATAAGAAGATTGAGTAAACTCATCATTCGTAATCTTATCCAACACATTCTTATTATGACTTGCAGTAAGAATTGTATTCCAATGAAAGTTATTACGGTGCAACAGTTGTGTATTTAGCGTGAGTTCCACCCCTTTGTTGCTGATGGTGCCTACATTGGTGAATAAGAATGGATACAGATAGGGAGGTACGGATACCTGAAACTCCCATAATAGATCTTCGCTTTTTCGAATGTAGTATTCAAGGCTTCCACTAATCTTTTTATTAGAGATCGTAAAATCAAGTCCGATGTTTAGTTCCTTCTTTTTCTCCCAACGCAAATCCGGATTCGGGTTCTGACCAGGACCATAAGAATTGATCCATTCCTGATTATAATAAAGACTGCCCACTTGTTCTAATAAAATAAGTGACCGGTATGGCGAAAAATCCTGATTACCAGTCACACCATAACCCACTCTGAATTTGAGTTCATCTATCCAGGATACATCCTGCATAAACGCTTCTTCGTTTAGTCTCCATCCGAGACTGATAGCAGGAAACAAACCCCATTTATTATTATCCCCAAACTTGGAAGAACCTTCCCTGCGGAGTGATGCAGAAGCAAGATATTTTTCATTAAAATTGTACATGACACGGCCAAATAATGCAATGAGGGTGCTTGACTGCCTGTAGGAACCTGCATCTCCTTTGCCTTCTGCGAAATAGGCTCCGGCCGCAATGTTATTGTATAGAAAGATATCTGTATCAAAATCTGAATTACCTATGTATGAACTGTTCTGTTCAAATTGCTGATAGGAATATCCTGCCACGGCCTGAATAGAATGCTCTTTAATCGAAGTCCGGTAATTGAAGACAGATTCAAACTGTGTATTCTTATAGCGACCATTTGATATTTCAGCTTCACCTCCTACTCCAAGTATCGTTGGATACGAACTTGTCTTGTAGGAGCCTTCTTCCCAATCGGATTGCTGTGAAGAAATAAAATTATCCCAACTCAGATTGTCAATTATTTTTAGTGTAGCCCGGAGATTTTGCACGATGTCATTTGTGCTGCCTTCACGTGTTCTTTCTTTCAGGAGTGCAACAGGATTGTAATATTCCAATCCTTGCTCGTAAGAATATCCTCCTGTCAACGGATCAGAATCATCATAGACTGGTTGAGTAGGATTTTGAATAAAAGCCTGTCTGAATAATTCATAGTTGGCAGGCTTGTAATCTCTGATATTTGTAGCGAGATTAAAATCAAGTGTAAGTCTGTCTTTTAATACCTTTTGATTCAGGTTAGTCTTTAAAAGAATACGTTGTGAGGAATTGTCGCGCAGCAAACCCTGATCTGTACTAAATGTGACTGAAGTCCGGTGTGAAAATTTTTCTGATCCTCCTGAAAGTGCCATATTCTGTTGCTGGCTGAAGGGATATTCGCGTGTTATTTCATCAAACCAATTCGTTTCACTTCCAAATAAACTACCCGCTTTAGAAGGTGCATAAGTCAGAATAGCATCTTCAAATTCAGCTGCGGTTAAATTCCTGACTCCTCTTGGTGATACCTGTGTAGAAACCTGAGAGGAGAATTCAAAGTTAGACTTCCCAGACCTCGCTGATTTCGTCGTGATGATGATAACGCCATTGGTCCCGCGAGTACCATATATAGCGGCAGCAGATCCATCTTTCAGTACGTCAAAAGATTCTACGTCACGGAAGTTTATATTTTTCAGATCTGCTCCAATGACACCGTCAATAATAATCAATGGACTTTGTCCGGAAGTCAGTGTATTTGTTCCGCGCAATAGTATCTGATATCCGGCAAGTGGATCAGCTCCATTAGGTTTAGTAATAGTGAGACCTGCAACTTTGCCTTGAATCAATCCCATCGGGTCGCTATAGGTTCCGCGGTTAAAATCTTCCGACTTCAGGGAAGTAACTGCTCCTGTTAATTCTTTTTTTGTAGTGATACCATACCCGATCACGACTACCTCTCCCAGGATTTCTTCGGATTCAGTCATTGTTACATCAATCTTTGATCTTCCAGCTATGGAGATTTCGATGGATGTATATCCGGTAAAAGAAAATGTCAGGGTACCGTTGGCTGGTACTGATAGGTTATAAATGCCATCATTATCCGTGATGGTACCACGGGCCACTTCATTTACGGCGACATTTACACCCGGCAAAGGGGTTCCGGATATATCTGTGACTAATCCTGTCAAGGCGATGTTTTCCGGTGATTGCGCACACGAATTCACCGGGTACCAAAATTGAATCAACATGATAACACCTATGGCGATCGATCGGTGGATGATTTTTGAATACATAATGGATGTTAATTGCGTCTGGTGATTGTTAAAATCGTGTCTCAGCTTTTAGGCACTCACTAGTTTTGATTCCAGCAGGGATAATTCATTTTTATAAGGAATTGAAGATTGTGCACCCATGCGAGTAACGGTTAGTGCGGCCACTTTGGCTGCTGACTTTACAGCCTCGAGAATAGTTTTTCCTTCTGACAGGCCTACACAAAGTGATCCGCTGAAAGAATCTCCAGCAGCAGTTGTATCTACTGCTATTACTTTGGTGGATTCTACAATGTGGTACTGATCCTTTTCTTTGACAAAGGCCCCCTTGGAGCCCATGGTAATGACCACGTTATCTACACCTTTGGTGCTGATGACATTGGCCGCTTGCTGAGCACTATCCCAATCATACACTTTGATTCCTGACAGTATCTCTGCTTCCGTCTCATTTGGAGTTACGAGGTATAGACATTTAAGTAATTGGTCCGATAAGGTTCTGGCTGGTGCCGGATTAAGAATGACAGGAATCCCTTTCGCAGATGCCATTTTAGCTGCGTATTCCACCGTCTCTATCGGTATTTCCAATTGCATCAGTACATAATCTGCGGATTCGATTTCAGCTTTGGCTTTCTCGATGTCTGCAGCGATCAGAGATCCATTCGCTCCCGAAGCTACAGCAATGCAGTTTTCGCCATGTGCATCCACCATTATGAGCGCAACGCCTGAAGGAAGCTTCGGATCTGAAAAAATAAAGTCTGTATTAATGCCTTCAGATTTATACAGCTCAATGGATTGTTTCCCAAAAACATCATTGCCAGTTTTTGAAATAAAAACCACATTTCCTCCCTGTCGGGCGGCTGCCACAGCCTGATTTGCACCCTTGCCACCTGCATTCATCAGGAAAGTACCTCCAATAACGGTCTCGCCGGGAATTGGCAGTCGATCGGATTTTATAACCATATCCGTATTACAACTTCCAATAACGATGATTTTTCTCTTATTCATAAGCAGGTTGTTAAAGATGATGGTAAATATAACAATCCAAAAACAGGAAATACATCAATATTAGCCTAATTTTAATATTTATAAATTCACATTATATTTTATAAGTATTTGATAATCAAGATTTTAAAATATATTAACTGCTCTTTTTTGAACAAACATACTTTTATACATGCAGCTTTATTTCTGAATACTTCCAGGGGCGTCAGGGAGTATTCGGTTGCGTGATCTCAGGGCCATATGGTTCAAAATGTAAATAGACTTCTTACCCATCAGGAAGTGAAATGGTCAGGAGTAGCAAGGGAGGGGATCTTGGCTTTCGCTGACATGGATATCTCTTTTGGGGATAGTGCTGCAAAAGACTTCGCCGCTTACTATGAACTACATGATTTCGTCAAAGTGGAAAGGGGCGTCAAAGGATAATCGTAAAATCTATTCACTTCCAAAGCAAGATGAAATTCTATTTTGATACCCGCCCATACTGGTTTGTTAGTTATACGCCTAGTACCTATAGGCGTATAACAAACCAACAAACCGAATATTTATGGGAGTTAATTTCGGTTTTTTAAAAAACCAACAGACGTAATTGATTGATTTTTAGATAATTAAATTAATGTTTTTAGGTTTTTTAAAAAACCGAAAAAAACCAAAAACTTCTAACAAACCAACTAGCCTTGATTATCAGTCAGTTATGCACAATTCTACCGAATACAGATTCAACCTATCCAGGAAGCATAAACACCTCTGCCCTGCATGCGGAAAGAAAAGATTTGTCCGGTACCATGATTCTGAAACCAATGAATACATCCCTGAGCAGTACGGTCGGTGTGATCGGGTTGACAACTGTGGAT
>JALYSC010000354.1 GCA_030855005.1 Bacteroidota bacterium
GAACCTATTGTCAAGGGTTAAATTCCCATTCACCAAGGAGGACGTTGATAAAGTCATTCGGCTCTATAAACTCGGGACGGTTATTCCCGGGTCAGGCAGCTACATGCTTGGAGCGGTTACCTTCCCTTTTATCGATGAAAACGGAAAAACCAGATCAATTCAGGCAAAGCTTTTCGATATTTATAACCATACGATTGGCACTAATTACATAGCTGCCATGATGGAGGATCAGTATAAAAGGTCAATATCAGATCCACCTGGTTGGCTTGTGGCTCACCAGAAACAAGACCTGAAGGTTTCGTGCTTATTCGGTGCTCACCTATTACAGATGTTTCCTAAAAACAAGATTGCCTTAGTTGAAGCTCCAAAGACAGCTGTTTATGGGTCCTTGTATTTTGGGATTCCTGAAGGTCCTGATGATTTGCTTTGGCTGGCAGTGTATAATAAATCCACATTGACGCTGGACCGGTGCAAATGCTTGAAGGGAAGGACTGTTTATCTTTTTCCGGACCTATCTAAAGATGGAAACACATATGACCTGTGGAAAAGCAGGCTGATGAATTGTCATTGAAGATTTCTGGATTAAAAATGGTTGTTTCAGGATACCTTGAGGAAATTGCATCTGAAGCTGATCGTGAAAAAGGAGCTGATCTGGCTGATATTCTTGAAAGGTTTGATTGGAGGGATTTCAGAGTTATTAAAAAACCTACAGAACAGAAAAGTATTGAAGTGGCTCAAAATCATCAAACAGTTTACGCAAGGCCTATGCCTGCACCAACTAAACAGGAATGGGTTGTTGAAAAGTGGTAAAATGAGAACTATAAATTAAAAGTGACACCGAAATACTCACGCTCCAATGCGAATCCTTCGCATGCCGGGGGCATTAGGATCCCGATAATTATTTTTCAAGGCTCACCAGAAATGGTGAAGAAAATCATAAGAAATACGTTTAATATTGTGTATTCAATTCTGGAAAGGTCCAGAAGTCTGTTTTTTTTATTAGGTTAAGTGTAGTGATTCAAAAAGCAGAAGCTTCTTATATCAAAGAAAAATAAAGACTAATGTTATAACATAAATAACTGATATATAGAAGTTTATGATATTTTTTAAGTTCTATTTAGTGTTTTTGATTGTCAAAAATCGTGATTTTGAAGGGATTGTAAATCTTGGTTTTTGATTGTAATTTTACTTACTAACTCCCACTTAGGTACTAATGGAACCTTTACGAGGTTTTAGAATACGTACGCAGGCTTTCAGAAACTGCGTCAACAAGAAATATGAAAACCCTACCTAAATTTTTTTATCATGAAGTACTTCATTTCGTTAGCATTCTTTATTGCTTTCTTTTTAGCCAGTCAAAACATTCAGGCAGGAGTGTATTCTCGAATAAATTCTAAAGCCTTGGTATCAGGCACCTCTGATTGTTATAATGTTAATTACTCACTTTGGGAAAGCCAAGGCACAACCAGTCCTGCTGATGATGTTTTGAAAGGATCATACAATGCTGTAATTGGAACAGACTGCCCAATGCAAATTACTCCCGTAGATCCATTTGATGTAAAGCCAGCTTTTGGTCAAATAGATCAGGAGAATGATATTGAAAAGATAGTGGTATATCCTAATCCAACCTCGAATGATGTTAAAATAACATTTCCAAAAGTGGACCTTAATGAAACTAAATGGTCATGGAGTTTGATATCCTTTGACAATGTCAAGTATCTATCTGGAGAACATAAAGGAAGTGGTGAATTTAACATTCACACAAACACATTGAAACCTGGTAGATATATATTAGTGCTTGTGAATGATAAAAATGAAGTGAAATACACTGATATCACGGTCATTCATTGATAATAAAACCCATTAATTATCACTTTAAATTCTATCAAAATGAAAAATTTAATCATTCTAAGTATATTATGTTTTTGGGGAATAACTCTGCATGCGGAAAATTTCCGTTCTGAAACAGTTACTATAGGTGTGGGTGGTTGCCTAGTATATCATACAACATTCTGGGGAGACAATAACACTGATAATGTTAACGATGATCGCTATCTAGGATTTCACGATGTTATGGATTGTGGAAATAAATCATGCATGGTACCAGAAGAGCTTCATACGTTCTATTCCTACCCTGATGGTCCTAGTGGCGACGTAATTGTAAATATTCCACCTGATGCAAATTGGATAACTTTCAAAGAATATCAAAAAAGGTTTCTCGCCGAACAACGTGCAATTGGAAAAATAATTGCTACGGAGGTCTCAAATGATGATGAACCATATCAAATAATTCAGTTAGAAGAAATCAAGAATGAATAAATTCTAAAATATTTTTACAAACTTAACAAAGCCCAAAAGAAATTTTGGGCTTTGTTTTTACTAATGTTTAATGTTAGCTCACAAAAAATCCCGGCGCTTGCAGGCCCGGGATAAATGCCAAAAAAGGGCTGATTGTTGCCGCTATAAATATAAATTTTATTCCTTAATATTGCACCTGCATTGCCACGCGAATGGCTGTTCTAAACAGCCAGATAATGCGAAGATCAAATTATTTAGAATCGGAGACAGAAGGGATCGTTCAAGGTCCTACCGCAAGTCAGGCGATGCCTGAGCCTGTAGTTGTTCCGGATGAACCACTTCTTCCCGAACCAGACCACCATAACTACCCCACCGCGGGAGTAGGATTTCCACAACCTAAATACACTTGGGGTCGCTCAGGTATCCGTAAGCCGTTTCCTCAATCTGCCTTTGTGCCTTAATACCATCATCAATTATGGATTGATTGGCCTCCCTGTTTTCAGCTTTTGCATTTTGAATTTCCTCCCTTGCCTTATTGATTATGAGAGTAAGTATCTCACGGGCTTCAGCAAGTTTTTTGAATTGTGCATCAACCTCACGCGAAAACTTTAATTCATCTTCGTTCCCGGCTATATGTACTTACAGCTATAGCAAGAGAAAACAGGAAATGATTTAAGGATTTTAATCTAAGATGACTTTTCTAACGGAATCGATCACTGTACCGTCAACCCATTTGACGACAGCAACGATTTCATCTTCAAATCTGGCCGCCGCAGGTACGCCACATATTTTTTCTGCTTCTGCTTTGAGTTCATGTATTGTCCTGATCGGTAACGAGGAGTTCCTGACTTTATCCAGCAGATCCTGACGTAGCGGATTGATGGCTATACCCCGTTCTGTCACAATAACATCAATAAGTTCACCAGGTCCACAGATCGTAGTCACCTGGTCACGAATAATAGGAATCCTATCCCGAAAAAGTGGAATCGGAAGAATCGTACACTTCGCGAAAAGACAATTTTGCCACCCTCCTATACCATGCAGGAGAATGCCGTCGGAGTGCGTCACTACATTGGCATTAAAATGTACATCTACCTCAGTTGCCCCGAGGATAACCACATCCACCAATTGGGCGAAATTGCCTTTACCGTGGTAATTATAACTCGTAAATGGACTCGTGTCCACATGTGTTGGATTTTCACGCATAGATCTTACCCCTTCGAGGTCAAAGGTTTGGCCGTCCAGAATATATTCTACTAAGCCTTCTTCCAGCATACTTACTAAAAAGGCATTACTTCCTCCTCGAGCGAATCTGGACTTCATTCCTTTTTCCCGCAACATATCAGCGAAATAAATCCCAATGGACAAAGCGGTACCGCCTGATCCGGCCTGGAAAGAAAATCCATCCCTGATAATTCCTGCTTGTTCACAAAATCTGGCAGTCAGCTCAGCAAGGTATAATCTGTCCGGGCTTTTCGTTATTTCCGTGGTGCCGGAGACAATTTTTTCGGGTATTCCGACCCTTTCCACTTGTACGACGCAGTCTACATAATTGCCTTGTATCTGCCATGGCCAACATGGGAAAGGCACCAGATGATCAGTAACAACTATCACCTTGTCTGCATATTGTGCATCGGCTAATGCGAATCCTAAGAGTCCGCAGGCAGCAGGTCCATCCAGTCCATTGGCGTTACCAAAAGAATCGGCAGTAGGAGCTGCGATCACAGCGATATCGATACTGACCTCACCATCCTGCACGGCCTGATAC
>JALYSC010000355.1 GCA_030855005.1 Bacteroidota bacterium
ATCTATAAGTATATCACGCTGGCGCAATAAGCTTTCACGTTCCGTCTTAAGTGTGGAGGCTAAAAGATCAAGGCGATCCACATCCAATTGCTCGACATAACCGGCTTTATATATCTCGCGCGTTTCACCCAATAGTTTTTCCTGATTAGTTATGTTTTTGTCCAATACCTCAACACTTTCTGTGATGAGTAATGCAGGCAAATAAGCATCGCGAACACTTTGGCGAAGTTTTTCTTCTACAGCATGTAATTCCAGAGTTACATAGTCACGGTATAGTCTGGCTGCTTTAATGCCAACTAGATAGCTATTATTAAAGAGCAGTTGATTCACTCCAAGTTTACCTGCGAGGTTGTTACGCAGGGCAAAGCGAAGTTTTTGTCCTGGTTCTCCAAATCCCAAGGCCTCTGCAGGCACGGCAGGTTGCAGTATGAAGTAACTATAATTCACACCAAGCGTAACATTTGGTAAAGCCGTTGCTTTGTTTTCTTTGATTTGCCATTCGGCGTCCTTAACTTTCAGTTTGGCAATTCGGACATCAGGATGATGAGTCAGCGCAAACTCAGTAGCTTCTGACAGACTCATCGGCTCCTGAGCATTTAACTGAATGATAAATAATATGGCAAAAGGCAGGAATAGGATTTTTCTAAACATGTCAGGAAAGTTTCTTTTTTAAATAACTGAGTCCTTTGGGGGAAACTATACCATGCAGATAATGCATCATAAATTCATTAAAAAGCGTCGCGCGAGGAATTGCATCAAAAGGAAAAAGTTGTTCATCGAACAAATTAAACCCGTTTGCAAGGTGGAGTTTGGCAATAATATCCATATCAAAATCTTCTCTGTATAAGCCTTCTCCTCTCCCGCGAGTGACATTGGCTTTGATTATTTTAAAGACGAAATCGAAATGGAAATTGCGGACCATCAGCCAGCTATCACGATGGTATTTCTGAAGATCATTGAGGACGTTAGCCTTCATTTGACTGATCTCCTGACTATTGGCCTTCATTACGGACAGGATTTCCTCAATCGCATTTTTGGATTCGGAAGACCAAACCATACACTGCGATTTTTCCCGTGTAATATGATGGCTTAATACTTTATGTACAAGTTCATCCTTACTCTCTACCATCTGATAAAGGGTCTTTTTAGATATCCCCAGATTGCTGGCCACATCATCCATCGTGATGCTTTTGATCCCAAAGCGCATAAACAGGTTATCTACCCGCTCCAGCCAACCTGTCTCTTGTACGTTAGTGCTCATCAATTAGGATGTAAACATAGGAAACTTTTATTGGTTCAAAAGTTTTTTAGTTAAAATCCTATACGAAATGAGCTCGCTAATCGATTAACCAGCCAATTTTTTCTGATGAATCTGTTCTTTCACCCCAAATAAAAACCCCCGGAATTTAACCAGGGGCAACCTTTAAGAACAGATTGGCTGTGGGATAATAGAATCATCCTAACACTAATCCCCACATTGAATTGAGCAAGCTTCTTTATCATTTTCAAGGGCAACTGAAATACTGCAATGCATCGCGGATTCTTTAACTGATGGCTCAGCCAGTGTCTCTTCAGGATGCAATGCGCCCAGTGAATAATAACAACCATATTGACGGGAACAGGAACTGGAAGTCAACAGAATAAGGCAAAGAAGAATTTTGGAACTATTGAAAAGAATATTTTTCATGATTGAAAATTTGAAGAATGATTAGGAGGATTTAGGACTATAATCGATATTGAATGTTAAATACCCATTGGCCCGGGATATTCATTATTTCAAGTGACTGATTGTTGACAATCATACCGGTACCCACTCTTTGGAAGTTTCCATGGTAATCTACTCCTAAGAGTGTGTTTCTGATTGGATATCGGGCTCCAAACTGCCAACCTAGACCGACTCCGGATGATTTACCCGAAAATCCTTTTACATGCGTTAATTCATTTTTAGATGAGAATGCATGTGTCGCCCTGAACCCACTCAATACTTCCAGTTTGCCCAGCACCACACCTATTTGAACCGGTAGTAAAAGAAGGTTTTTGGAATCACGCATATACATTTCTTTAGATGGCATATCGGGTTGTAACATTTGAAAGTCAAGCTTGTAGACAGAAGCTGCCCTGGTATAGCCGATGCCGCTTTCCAAAAAGAAGTGGCCGTTTAGCTTCACATGAGCGCTAACTTCACCGAATAGCTGTTGTTTGCTTGCAGATAATCCAATCCTGAATTCCTCAAGTGGATTAGTCCGATTAATGATTAATCTTTGACCGGAAGTATTATTTCCCGGACTTACGCCGAATTTGAATGCAAATCGTACTGGACCCTGAGCATAAGTGCTAATGGCCAGAAGCAGGATAGAGGAGATGAGAAAAGTTTTCATGATTTGGGTTTATGAATGGTGTAGAATGAAATATTGCTCAGTTTTACTTTCAAATTTTTTCAATTGTTAATTTTGAATTACAATCATTTATACTGAAAGCTAGCACACCTTAGCATCCACCGAAATCCTGATTTATATGGATATACCAAAAAAAAGCCGCTCTTCCATCGAAGAGCGGCTTAACGAAAAATCTGATCCTTAACAATTACATTTTTGGAAGCAGTACAGCGTCAATCACATGGATGACTCCATTGCTTTGAGTAACATCATAAGTGGTAATATTTGCCCAGTTGCCACTTTCGTCTTTGATCGCGATATTATGTGATCCATTTTGATAAATCCAAAGCGATCCGCCGCTTACAGTGGCTAGTTTGGTATCACCCTTTTTAATCATGGCTGCAAGTGCCTCATAATCATAGGATCCTGATACTACATGGTAGGTTAGGACATTCGTCAGTGCTTTTTTGTTTTCTGGCTTCAGCAATGTTTCAACAGTGCCTGCAGGCAGATTTTCAAAAGCATCATTTACTGGAGCAAACACAGTGAATGGGCCTGCACTCTTTAGTGTTTCCACTAATCCTGCTGCCTGTACTGCGGCTACAAGAGTAGTGTGAGCTTTGGAGTTTACCGCATTTTCAACAATGTTTTTCTTGGGATACATTGCTTCGCCTCCTACATTGACAGTATTGCCCATTTGAGCATAGATGTTAATCGAAGTCAATAAAGCCAATATAATGGCTGTTGTTTTAAATAGCTTATTCATAAGTTGTAAATAGATTTTAGTTATCAAAAAGTGTAATATGTGATTGAAAACCTATTTACGACTCAAGCCTATGAATTGGTTTTGGGATTTGAAATTTTTTTTAGCTCTCTGGTTTACGTCTGGATTCCTTTTTTTCTGCCTGAATTTTTTTCTCAGCCAGTCTTTCCTCTATAGATGATTTGGAAGGTCTGGATCTTATCCGCTTAATAACAGGTGTTAGCGCTTTGTCAAGCCTTATTTTTAATTTTTCAATTACCTCTTCCTTATTTGAAAGTTGAGATCGGTGTTTTTGTGAACTTATGTACAATAATCCCTCATCACTGATGATGGCTATAAGACGCTCCGAAATAATCGTTTTTTCGTCTTCAGATAGGCCTTCTGAATCGGCGACCTTCCAAATTACCTCAACTTTTGTTTCAGTTTTGTTCACGTGTTGACCACCAGCCCCTGAACTCCTGCTGGTCCGGAAATTCAATTCGGTCAAAATTTTTTCCCAATCCATATATCTCGTTTCAGGGCATGAAGCTATAAAACTATAATTTACTGATAATTGAAAGTCAACCGCAATATCATAATATATCAGTAATGAATTTGATTGGCTATTCCTTATCTTAACGATGCGAACGCTCCTTAACAAAGTGAATTTCAACCAAAAACCTTATCTCCTATGATTTCTGTAAAACGTCTTTTGGAAGGGAAAAATGTTAATCAAATCTTTTATCTGCATCCTGACAATACTGTCATTGAGGCACTCGAACTGATGGCTGATAAAAATATAGGTGCCATTATGGTCATGGAAGAGCATCGATTATCAGGAATATTTTCTGAACGTGACTACGCCCGCAAAGGAATTATCCAGGGCAGAAAAGCAAAATCCACTCCCATTCGCGAAGTCATGATACATGAGGTCATTACTGTTAATCC
>JALYSC010000356.1 GCA_030855005.1 Bacteroidota bacterium
CTTTGTTTCAGTAGTTTCAGATTTAGCTGCTGTAAATACAACTTCGCCACCGAGATTAAATACGTCAACACTGAAATTTTGACCTACGATTGATTTATCAAGACTGAGATATACTTTTCCGAAAGAAGGATTTGGGTATATATTCAGCAGTGATAATCCAAGGCCATCATTTATCGCTGTAGTTGCCTGAACGATGATCCGTCCTTTCATGCCACCATTAGCGTGAGGCTGGCAAACATAAAAATTAGTGCCAACTTCCAGGTCAGCAGGTAGTACAGTGCCGCCACCAAAACCAATTGCGAAACCGCCTGCGAGGGGGGTTGTCCCATTATTATTCCACGTAGTTTCGCTGACTTCAACTGCGTTGTGAATACCGTCAATATTAAATACCACTGTATCTCCTTCAAAAATGGTGAGGGTCGTTGGGTTGAAACTAAATCCATTATTTCTGACAGTCCACGTGGTGGCAAAAGCTGCAATAGAAGAGGTAAGTAAAAGAAAAGTTAGAGTAAAGTGTTTCATATAAATGCTTTTAAGTTTTTGATTAATTAACAACAGACTGAATAGAGAGGGAAGATAATTTCCAAAACATCTACACCAGAAGATTGTTTTTGCTAACCGGTCCGGAAAGTGTGTATCCTTCCGCATATTCGACTCCAATCAGCCTGCCCATTTCTCTGGCACGCGCTTTTAGAAATTCAAAAAAATCAAGTCCGGATATCGGTGTGTGGGGTTCAGCTGACAGTGGATCGTAAAACTGGGATTTGAAGGCCATCACAGCTTCTATTTTCTGATCCATATATGGGGTAATATCCACGCAGATATCGGGCACAATATAGTGGTCCTGGATCATGTGATAGACTTGCCGGGGGCGCCATGCAGCCAGCAGGGCACCATTTTCTTCCATTTCAATTTTGGGCAGCCCTGAAAGAAAGGCAGATTCGGCTACCAGCTGTGAAGCACGGCCATGATCAGGATGGCGGTCACGAATTGCATTGGTGATAATGATGGAAGGTTGATGTCTCCGAATCGCCCGGATCACCGGAAGTTTATTCGATTCACTGAGGTCAAAAAACCCATCACGTAATCCCAGGTTATCTCTGAAAGCAATCTTTAGAATTTTGGAAGCTTTCGCAGACTCTTCTGCACGAAGGGCAGCATTGCCTCGGGTGCCTAACTCACCGGCAGTGAGATCTACAAGTCCAACAGTGGCTCCTGCTTCATAATGTTTGAAAATAGTGCCTGCGCTGCAGAGTTCCACATCATCCGGATGTGCAGTGATAAAAAGGATGTCCACTTTCATAAGGCAAATATCAGACTATATTATTCACCAGCGCAAGATGACTGCTCCCCAGGTGAAGCCACTGCCAAAAGCAGCGAGGCAAACGATATCTCCTTTTTTGACTTTTCCTGCCTCATAGGCTTCTGATAATGCTATCGGAATGGAAGCAGCAGTCGTATTACCATACTTCTGAATGTTATTCCAAACCTTATCATCAGGCAAGCCCATTGTCTTTTGCACAAACTGACTAATGCGAAGATTGGCCTGATGACAAATCAATAAATCGATATCTGATTTTTGCAATCCGGATTTTGCAAGCACTTCCTGGATCACTTCCGGAAATTTAGCGACTGCATGTTTGAATACAAGCTGGCCATTCATATTTGGAAAAAGCAAGCCGTCTGTCATCATCTTGGGGCTGATGAAAGTTTGACCATATTCAGCAGATTCATATCCGAATACGGATGGATCAGGAGCGTGCGCACCACTATGAGAGCCTGGATTGATCATGGCAAGTTCTTCTGCATATTCACCATCTGCATGTAATGCTGTTGCCAGGATACCACGGCCTTCTTCTTCCGTTGCGCTGACAATAACTGCCCCTGCACCGTCTCCAAAAATGACTGTTACATTTCTTCCCTGTGTGGTAAAATCAAGTCCCATAGAATGAACTTCAGCACCGACCAACAGGATATTTTTGTACAGGCCACTTCGAATGAATGCATGGGCTACGGTGAGTCCATAGACAAATCCGCTACATTGATTCCTTACATCGAGTGCAGGAATTTCTTTTTTATTCAGTCCCAGATTGCGTTGCAGTAGAACTCCACATCCGGGGAAATAATAATCTGAACTGAGAGTTGCAAAAATGATGCAGTCAATTTCATCTGCTGACATGGCTGCATCCTTCAGTGCA
Organism: Bacteroidota bacterium; assembly: GCA_030855005.1. GTDB lineage: Bacteria > Bacteroidota > Bacteroidia > Chitinophagales > Saprospiraceae > Opimibacter. The sequence goes on from JALYSC010000356.1 coordinate 2,199, forward strand.
TTTTCTGCGGCGCGTGTGCCAAGGATGGATGGTGGTTCTTTATGACGCGTTGCATATCTGCGTTCTTTGATGCCGGTGCGTTCCTGGATCCATTCATCGGTGGTGTCCATGTGGCGCTGGAGATCTTCGTTGGTGACTACGTTTTCGGGGACATAGAAGCCGATTCCTTTGATGTATGCTGAAGGCATTATGTTAATACTAAATGATGAAGTGAATGAGTGGAATCAAGATATAAAAATATGGGGAAGGGTGAGAAGGAATTGTGGAAGGACTGTGGGAAAAAGAAGGGAATAGTGTAATTAAAAGAAAGATATCGAAGCGGTACTTCAGCCCAAAAATGGCCCGTAAACGTAAAATGTAAATATACTAACGTATTAAATAATTATTGGATATGCATAGCTTTTGCCATAAGGACCGATATGCCTATTTCGGGGGATATTCTTTTAATTTTTCTTAACTTGTTAGTTATCCTGCCCACCATTCCCAATCTCGGGATTCTGATAGTCATAAAAAATATTGATATGAAATACGCCGCATTAATGCTCGTTTGTTCATTCCTGTCCTTCATGCCGTTTTCAAATGCTCAGAATGTTGGGATTGGGACCACTGGTCCGTCCAGCAAATTACATGTCGTGGGGAATTTTCTTGTCAATGTACCGTATACTTCGACAAATACCCCACCCACACCAAGCCAAACGAAAACGATGGTTAACAATGTCACACTGTATGTATTCCCATCTGACTCTACGCAACGAATATATGACCCGGGAGGACCTTTGGGTGACTATGTAAGTAATCTCAACAGCTTTGTTTATGTATATGGCGGTGGCAACATAGGTTTCGAAGTGAAGCTTGAAGAAATTTCGCTCAACACAGGCGATTCACTTATAATCAAAGAAAATAACTCAAACACCGATAAGGTATTATTAGCAGTGGGTAACGGGTACAATACTACGGGTACCTGGATTTTTAATAGCAATGCCTTGTTTATAATTTTCAAAAGTAATAGCGATGGAAATAATGCAAGTGGTTTCAATCTTTTATTTCGTCGTCTTTATGATTATAACTCATCACTACCAGTTATATCGGGTATTGTAGGAACGACAATGTTTTTTGATGTGAAGACTGGTTCTTTACGTGCTGGCACAGTAACAAATACAACCCGGGGCTTAAACTCAGTTGGACTTGGAACAAGAATAGTAGCGAGTGGCGATTATGCCTTTGGAACAGGAGCGTTTACGGATGCAAGAGGATTTGCATCTACGGCATTTGGATATAATACTACTGCAAGTTGACAATATTCCACTTCTTTTGGCAGAAGCACGATCGCCAGTGGAGAGAACTCGACATCCTTTGGAGCAAACAGTAGTGCCAGTGGAGAGAATTCGACAGCTTTTGGGGCTGACACTATCGCAAGTGGAGGAAGTTCCACAGCATTTGGAAGGTAAACCACAGCTGGAAGTTTTTACAGTACTGCAATGGGCTTCCAAAATGAAGCCCTGGCAGATTATTCTACAGCAATAGGTACCAAAATGATAGTGGGTACAGGCGCTTATGGTGCATTGGCAATTGGTGATCTTGAATTGAGTCAGGCTCCGGGTGACATCACCAATGTCCTTTTTCCAAATGAATTTGTCGCTCGCTTTAGGGGAGGATATTATTTTATGACGACATCCAATGCACCGGGTGGAAGTCAAAGCAATCGTCTTGGTGTACAATGTGGTGCAGGGCAAAATTCATGGAGTGCAATTAGTGATAAGCGACGAAAAGAAAATTTTCTGGAAGTGGATGGTGAGGCCTTTCTTCAGAAAATTGCAACCATGCCTCAGTATAC
>JALYSC010000357.1 GCA_030855005.1 Bacteroidota bacterium
AGATCCCGGATTTGGGTTTGCCAAGACTATGGAACAAAATTACAACCTCATCAATCATCTCGACGTCTTTCAATTACTCCGACATCCTGTTTTGATCGGAGTCAGCAGGAAATCGACATTAAGTAAAACGATCGGTCGAGGCACAGACGAAAGCCTTTCAGCAACAACAGCATTACACATGGCTGCCCTCCAAAAAGGAGTTTCCATATTGAGATTACATGATGTCAGGCCTGCAATGGATGCAATTGCTATCTATCGTAAACTAAGAGACCATCAAAATCATTAATACACAGTAATATTCCGGGACGAAACAATACCAACGACTGATCTAATTTTTAATGACACAAATACCAGATGAACTCAAGCCACAACCTCCAGCCAGACGAAGGAATTTCTTCTTTTGGTTTGGCCGTTTTGTGCTGGCATTGTTCGTCCTCTTCTTCGGCATTTTAATTCTGATTCAGCTTCCACCCGTCCAGATCCTCGGTGCACGTTATATCAGTAAGAAAATCAGTGAAACACTGGATACAAAAGTTGAAGTCGGTGGATTTAACCTACATCCCATATCTGATCTGGTCCTAACAGATGTATTCATTGGATCCCCTGGATACGAAATGGATACACTGCTTCGAACTAAGGAATTGCAGGTTGATTTTGAAAGCCTCTGGGATCTTTTAGCAAATAAACTCACCGTCAATCATCTGATCATAAACGATGGCTTTCTCAACATTGAAAAGAAAGCAGGTGATACCCTGACGAATCTTGATAAGGCAATGTTGAGGCTGCTACCTGAAAAGGATACATCCAAAGCACCTTTTGTCCTTGACCTTGAAAAGATTAGTGCCACTCAACTGCAGGTCAACATTAATGATCAAACAGTAGGTTCTCTTGTCAAAACAGTTTTCCCTCGATTTTCCATTGGACTGGATACACTGGACATGGCGGGGCAATATATCAAAGCATCTTATATGGACTTTGATGAACCACTCATCCACATCGTCAAAAAAGTCACAGAACCGGTAATACGCTCTTCAGTAAAAAAGGAAGATAAATTCTGGTCTTTCGATATAGATCAACTTCGCTGGACGGATGGTAAATTCTACCTCGATAATCAGGCCAAATCCCAGGATACAAGCCAGGTCTATGGAATCGATTATGCACATCTTTTTATCGCAGATTTTGATCTTGAAATAGATTCCTTCTCTGCACGCGGATTTGAAATTCAGGCGAAGCGGGCAAAGATGCATGTGCTGCACCAAAATGGTTTTGAGTTGAATACGCTTGCTGCGCAGCATATTAAGCTTTCAGAAAATGGAATACGTCTCGACGACCTGGAGATTGAAACCAAAGAAAGTCATGTACGGAATTCGATTCGTCTTGATTTTTCCGGTTACACTGATTTTAAAACATTTACTGATTCTGTCAACATGCATATTCCAAATGCTGACATCAGGCTTCATGTGAGTGATTTATTAGCGTTAGCACCACCGCTGGGTAAGGTGAGTTTCTTTTCGGATAACAAGGACGATGTGATTGTCATGCAGGGAGACATTGATGGTATCATCAATAAACTTCGCATACTTAATATGAATGCAAGCATGGGAGGACTTGCACTTGTTGGTGATTTCAGATCAAGAGATATCACGCACAGGGGAAAAGAACTCCTCAGTCTGGATCTTAAAAATTCAACTTTTAGCTCTTCCGCGTTGAAGGATTTATTTCCAAAAATGAAAGTCCCTCCTATAATTCAAAAACTAGGTCAGATTCATTTCACCGGTAAGTTTGATGGATATCCTGATGACTTTGTAGCCTTCGGTACATTCAATACAGGTCTTGGAAATCTGTCCATGGATATGAAACTCAATATTATCAATGGTATGGAGAGAGCCAAATATTCAGGCCGTATCAAGATGGATAATTTTGATTTGGGGACATTCCTAGGAAACAAAGACATTGGTCGTGTCTCGATGTCCGGTCGTGTGATAGAAGGATTCGGATTAACTGCAAAATCCCTTAATGCAGATTTGACGGCGGAAATGACTTCTGCAGTTTATAAGGGATATACATACCATAATGCAAGACTTGATGGCCAGGTCACTGACAGGTTATTCAGTGGTACGATGGATATCAATGATCCTAATGTGGATATGCATTTTGAAGGAACAGTTGATTTCCGTGGATCTGCACCCAAACTTGATTTTATCACACGCATTGATAGTGTACGATTACTCGAACTTGGATTTGGAAAAGATCCGGTTGCCATATCCGGAATATTTAATGTTGATCTCTCTGCAGGCAAGCCTGCTGATATGGTGGGTTCACTTGAAGGAGAAAAAGTAACAATCCATCTTAAAGGTGTTGATTATTATCTCGATACCCTTTCCTTATTCGCATCTGTCGATTCTACTACCGGCGAGCGCTTTTACAATATCTCTTCTGATATAGCCTCCGGCATTTTCAGTGGTGTATTTGATCCATTGACTATAGTTGCACAGGCACAACAATATTTGCATGAGCATTATCCCAGTACGATTGGTCCTCCAAGTAAAGTAGTCAACTCTGCTGCTAACAAAAGAGTATCATGGGACTTTCATGTCAAGGATAGCGGGCCATGGCTTGAGCTTTTTGGCTTCCCAGGTGTAGAACTAAAAAATACCTATACGCACGGAACTATGGATCTCACTATTGAAGAGATCAATGGATTTATCGACCTGCCTGAAGTGCATTATGCAGGGTTTAATGTATATGCCGCTTCGATCGATTTCCTGGAATCAAAAGGAACACTCAATACAAATCTAGAGATTGTTGCCGCTGACTTAAAAGAAGACTTGTTTTTGGAAGATGTGTATATTAATGCCACCGGCACGGACGATAGTTTGAAGTTTCGTGTGAAGACCGATCACATCGCTGAGATCATCGATGAACTCGATGTCGAAGTGCTGGCTGATCCTGAAGATGGTAACTGGTCTTTCAGTATCAACCCAATCCGACTTGATTTATTGGGTGGCAGCTGGAATGTCCCCGTAGGTAATAAAATTGAAATTAGAAAAGGAGAATTTAACCTTGAAAATTTCGAACTCGTGTCTGAAGACCGTCGCATCGTTGTCAATGACATAAACAATGTTGGTATAGAAGCATTCATTACCGGTTTTGATATTAATTATCTCAATTCACTTTGGGTAACGGATAAATTTGAATTTGAAGGATTGTATACGCTTGATGTGGAAATTGATAATATTTTTAAAATCAATGACATGTCTATTGTCGCGCATATTCCTGCAATGAAAATTAATAAGGTCCCATACGGCGAATGGATTCTAAATGCGCAAATGGATGATCCACAGGATTCAGTGAGTATTGATCTTGTGATGAATAACAATACAACCAAACTTACAGCGAAGGGAGCTTATCTTCTACCTATAAAGGCAGTACCCAAGGAGAAGCACAATTATCTGAGGCTGGCTGTGGAGACTACTGAGTTCCCATTGGATTTTCTTGAATTTTTGATGGGAGGAAATATTCGTGATACAGAAGGATCGATTGACCTTGTGATGACTCTCGAAGGACCTATCAATAAATTAAATCCGAATGGAAAGGGTAGAGTCTATAATGGTAGTACCACGATAGATTATTTGGGAACAGCTTATTCTTTTCACGATCAGCCTTTCTCCATAACAGATCGAATGATTGATTTGTCAGGGACGAAATTGTATGATGTAGAGGGTAACTACGCCATTGTCCAGGGAGGCCTTACACATCGTTATCTCAAAAACCTGGGTTTGAATGCGAGTATTACATCACCCAAGATCATCGGACTCGATGTTACTTCAGAAGAGAACAGTACTTTTTACGGAACTGGAATAGGCGCTGTGAATGCAAAATTCTCAGGCACACTAGCTAATACAAAAATGGAAATCGATGCGACTACGCTTAAAGGCACGCATATCTATTTGCCTTTGTCAGGAGGAGTTAGTGCTACAGATAAAGATTTTGTTGTCTTCCTGGAAAATGGTCAGTTACCTGCTACCAAG
>JALYSC010000023.1:0-2411 GCA_030855005.1 Bacteroidota bacterium
GTGGAATGGCAAACAATAATCAAGGATTGCAATACGGCGACATGACTTCACCCGGCGCACCACCGGTTGTTATACCTTATGCTTCAACAGTGGTAGACTGGGTATTGGTCACTGTCAGGAAGGATGGTATCACACCGGGTGATAATCTCTGGACATGCGCAGGATGGGTTCATATAGATGGCACCGTTACATTCCCTGACCCGTGTCCCGGATTGAGTTTTGTTCCATCATCTACCTACTATGTACTTGTCCAGCACAGAAATCACTTAGGTGTATTATCACCTTCACCTGCAACGATGTCATGTGGCAACATGATCATCAATTGGGATTTCACTACAAGCAATTCATATCAACCTCTATTCCGCTATGGACAGAAACAAATGGCAACCGGTATATGGGCTATGCATTCTTCCAATGGTGATCAGGTGACATCTATTGCTGCCATTAGTTCGCCCGATCGTAATGTCTGGAGGAATCTTCAGAATGCGCTGGGATATACACTGGGCGACTATAATATGGATGCATTTACAAATACTTCTGATGAGAATGCCTGGAAACTAAACCAGAACAGGACGTCAGGAATTTTATTTTATTAATCTTAAAAATCATTCTTACAATGAATACGAAATATTATCTCAGTCTCCTGGTAGCGGTCATGATCACTACCTTCTCACAAGCCCAGACTATGCGATGGATTCTAGCTCCTTCGGGTTCAGAATATGGCTCTTGCCCGAATGGACAAGGCAAGCAAAAATCAATTACGTATGTACTCGAATATACACCTGGAGCTTCAGGGGTGTTGACAAGTTATACAACAGGTTTTTTGGTCTCCTGTACTTCAGTTGGATCAGCTGTTATCAAAAACCAATCACGCGTCATGAATTCGAAAAATCATGAAACGAGTGGTTGCAATTCTGCCGGAGTTGTATTAATGAATAGCTCTGGTAATTCCGGCACCTTCGCTGCTAATCAGGTACTAAAAGAAGTACCCATTATTCTTCATCAGATATGTATTTCACTACCGGAAGGAGAAACTCTTACGCTGGCGGAGGACGAGGTAACAGATCTGACCACAAGCCTTGATCTCGCTGATGGTAGCAATATCAACGAGTTTCCTGCATACACTACAACAACCATTGGAAAAATCCGATACGATGTTGGAGTCACGCTGATATTACTGGATTTTCAGGCAGTACCAGCAGGTGATCTAATCTCCCAACTTGACTGGTCAATGCAAAGTCAGCAGGAGCCAAACTTTGTTGTAGAGCGTTCGTTTGACAACCAAAATTTTGAAGCTATTGGAGATGTCACCAATGGTGAAAAAGCGAATCAGTTTGATGTTTTCCAGTTCGTGGATCGCAATGCCAGATATGGAGTAAATTATTATCGTTTAAAACAGAAGGATGCTAAAGGCAATGATTCTTATTCGCAGGTAAGAATGATTACGTTTGAAATACATCCATTTTCTGTGAAAGCAACACCGAATCCTGCAAGTGAAGACTTAACTATCACAATCCAACAGGCAAAATCAAATGGGGTAGTGTCGTTGATTGATGAGCTAGGAAGAGAACGAATCAACTCGGAATTTGAAAAAGGACAGCGAAAGCTTAAAATTCCTGTGGCCATGCTGGCAAATGGAACATATACGCTGCTGGTAAAATCAGGAGAAGATTCCTACACAGAAAAGATCGTTGTTATTCATTAGTGCACAAAGCAATCTATCCATAACAAATAACAATACCGGTGAGTCATCTCGCCGGTATTTTTTTAATACTACATCATATCGATCGCACCCACAAAAGAAGTGAGAAGGAAAGGCAATGTAAGCCAGAACCACTCAGGGGAAACTACGACAAGGGTAACGCAGGCGATTAGCGACACAAAGAAAACAAGCCAGTAGGTCTTCCTGCTGATTTTCCTTTCAGTGACGACGGGGCTTTTTTCGGGAGTATATTGAGATTCCATTGCGGCTATTTAGTGGCGCAAACATATAGTATTTTGTCCTAAAGCAAAAGGAAAGGTGTATGAAAAGGGAAAGATATTAAGCTTAGTAAAGCTCAAATCCGGCCTATTTCTCTTCATCGTCAAGAATAGCGTCATCCGCGATATCGTCCTTCTTGGGAAGCGGAGGCAGTGGAGTCATTCCCTCATCTTCCGGCGTGGTCTCGCCGTCCTTGACGACAACAGGCTTACCCATTGAATAGTCACCTGTAGCATACCGTTCTGCGCGCTCGAAGAAATCATCTTTTCCTTTTAATGTGGAATCGTGTTCTCTGAGTTTTTCATTGATGGGTTTATCAGCCCATCCGTCATTATTCGGGTCAATCTTCTGGCGTTCTTCTTCGATCGTTTTGTCGAGGGCCTTGGCTTTTTCCAGCATGGAATCAACTCCCTCGTTCAATTTTTCAGTG
>JALYSC010000023.1:2421-13850 GCA_030855005.1 Bacteroidota bacterium
GATTTGGCTTTATCCCAAAGATCTTCTGTTACATCCTCAGCTTTCTCCCAGACTTTATCAGAGGTTTTGACCGCTTTATCCAGCATTTCTTTGCCTTCTTCTTTTACGGTTTCCCAGGTCTTTGCGGTTTTTTCGCCCAATTTTTCGCCTGCTTTAAATGCTTCAGACTCGCTATTATCAATATTTGTGACAGGAGGAGGTGTTGGAGTTTGTGTCCAGTCATCCTTTTTATCAAACATATCATGGGCCTTTTCCTTGACATCCTCAAATCCTTCTTTAGCCTTAGCCACAATTTTTTCACCGAGATCTTCGGCATATTCTTTGCTTTTATGCCAGGTATCCGATGCTTTCTCAGCGAGATCATCGCCGAATTCCCGGCCTTTGTCGGCAGCTTTGTCAGCGGCAGATTTGGCTACTGCTTTATTTACCCAAAGCAGCTTTTTGATTTCACTAAAGAATCCCATGATTATAAGGTATTAAGGCTTGAAGATAGAAAGAATTGAAACACTCATCAAATCCTGTTCTTCAGCCGATTAGTTGTTTTATAACATAAAAGGTTAAATATATTTTAAATGAACAGGTGCACACGATAGTGATGGGGATTAGTGTGTTTGTATACCATTACCTTTACTGACCTTGCGTTACCCGACAGATATGATGATGCGTGCTTTTTTTCTTCTTACTTTTACCTTTGCCCTTCAATTGGCAACTACCTCCGTAGCTCAGGTGCACTGGCTGACATGGGAAGAAGCACAGGCTAAAAATCAGGTTGAGCCTCGCAAGATTATCGTTGATGTCTACACACAATGGTGTGGCTGGTGTAAAAAAATGGATAAAGCCACCTTCGAAGATCCGGCCATCTCAGCCTACATCAACAAAAATTATTACGCTGTCAAATTTGATGCACAGACCAAAACCGATATCACCTTTAAAGGCAAAGTCTACAAATATGTCAAGCAGGGTGAAAGCGGATTTAATGAATTAGCCAATGAAATTCTCTTCGGGCGCATGTCATTTCCTACCATTGTTTTCTTCGATGAAAAACTAAATCTAATTCAGCCTTTGCAGGGGTATAAAGATCCAGAATCGATGAATAAGATCATGAAGTATTTCACTGAGAATTATTACAAGACCACACCATGGAAAAAATATGAAGGCATGTGTCCTTCAGCAACTCCAAATGCAACGGTGCCTATTAAAAAAGATTAGGTAACCATTACTTAATTGTACTGTCTCTACGGATACCAATCACAGTATCTGTTTCTATCCTGAAATTATCAATCTTCAAACCTCTTAAATTCGGAGCCTGCACTCCTTCGTTTAGTGCATGAGGAGACTGAATAATCCAGGCTTCATCCCATTTATCAGCGTTGATAAACATATTCAACAAGTGAGACCCTCCTTCGACGAGGATAATTCCGAGTTTTTGTTGAAATAATTTCTCCAGCATAAAATCAATATGAGGAGATTCCTCAGGCAGTATCCATTTGGTAATTTGAGAGCCTTCTATTGATTGATTTTCTTCAGTAGAAAAATAAAATACTGATTCTTCAGAAGCCTGAAAGGCATTATAGGATTTGTCAAGACTACCATTTGGATCGTAGATGACGCGGTGAGGTGATCGGCCTGGTGTATTTCGTGTAGTTAAATGCGGGTTATCACTTTTAATAGTTCGTGCTCCAACAATGATTGCATCAGCTTCCGCTCTAAGCCTATGAGACCAAGTTGATGTATAAGGATGACTGATCAGAATACGTTTATTGATTTGACCTACGTATCCATATTTTGATTGAGCCCATTTTAAAACCACGTATGGACGCGTTGATAAAATATTTGTTGCAAAAGCGCGAATTAGATATTTTCCTTTTTCCTCCAAAATTCTGTACGTGACGGTCACTCCTGCATTTTCCAATAGCGTTACACTGCGACCTGAAATAAGTGGATTTGGATCTACCGTACTAAAGCGAACATCTTTTACACCTTCGTGAAGGATGAGATCAGTGCAGGGTGGAGTCTTGCCGGCCATACAACAGGGTTCCAGAGAAACATAAAGAATTGAGTGAGGAATCAAATGACGATCTTCCGGGGTAACGTTGTTGATAGCTTCTACCTCAGCATGTGGTCCGCCAAATCTTTGATGATATCCTTCTCCGATGATCCTGCCTTCAAATACCAGCACGGCCCCAACAGGAGGATTTGGTGAGACTTGACCGATACCACGCTGCGCCAGGTCGAAACAGCGTAACATGTAACGGCGGTCATCTTCTGTGATTATAGACATCGGAGCAAAGATTATCAAAAGGCGGACTTAATGATATTAAATATTTATTTCTAAATTTCACTTTGTAAGCGGTTCTTAAGCCGCCCCCAACTGACCTCACGCCATGGCACAACCTGATAATACCAACGCCTTTAGAAAATACGTCGTTGAATTTGTGGGTACTTTTTTTCTCCTGATGTCATTTTGCATGGCCACTTCAGGAGGTTTGGGCCAGTTTGCTCCATTGGCTATTGGCGCTACTCTTATGGTTATGGTATATGCGGGAGGCCACATTTCAGGGGCACATTTTAATCCTGCTGTGAGTTTGGCCTGTTATCTGAGGGGTAAGCTGAAAGCAGGTGATTTACTTCCCTTTATAGTTGCGCAATGTCTTGGAGGTGTACTTGCTGTTATGCTTTCTGGTTTTTTCCTGGAATCCATCGGCACGGCTGCGCCAGCTCCGAAGGAATTGAATATCGTGCCTGCATTAATTGCTGAAGTTCTCGGGACGATTGCTGTTGTCTATGTTTATCTCAACGTATACACCGCTCAGCGTACTGCAGGCAATTCTTACTATGGTCTTGCTATTGGATTTGTACTCATGGCCTGCCTGTATGTCTTTGGTAATATATCAGGTGGCGCCTTTAATCCTGCTATTGCGCTTGGGATGACGATGGCGGATTATACTTCATGGTCATCTATTTGGGTATTTCTGGTGGCGAATTTTGGGGGAGGGGCGCTTGCTGCTTTTTTATTTCAGTATGTGAATGGACCCGAGGTTTGATTTAAAATGGTTGGTGAGCTGCGGTTGGTGAGCTTGGTGAGCTGTAGCCCCAGGTTGCGAACTAGCTAGTCGAACCATAGCATTAGGTTGCGTGAATCGGGTCGAACCATTGGATTGTGGAATTCAGAATTCAAATCCATTTCTCTTTGGGACCTGAATTCTGTTTTTTTGAACGCGGTCTCTGAGGCTTGCCGAAGGGAAAAACAGGGGATACGCGAGCGCGTCGAGCGACTATGGATTTCGAGAATTGATTTCGGCCTCGGAGTATAAGCTCTATTAAAACTGAATTCGTAGAAATGCATTTTCACTTTTGTACGAAAACTGAATTCGTAGAAATGCATTTTCACTTTTGTACGAAAACTGAATTCGTAGAAATGCATTTGGGTCAAAAATTTGAAAATTGTGCTATTTTCTAAAAGACTGTGATCTACCTTTTTCCCGCAGCATTTCAGAAGCTATGGCTGGATCTCTGCTGCGCTCCGGCCTTCTCCATCCGCTTCATCTAAATCGTGATGGCGGGATCTCCGCTTCGCTCCGACTTTCTTTGTTTGTTTCTTTTTTACTTTCTTCCCTTGCTGCCTTGCTCCTGTGCTCCCTCTCACAGCCTCAACAACTTCTCAAATTTACCTTCCCTGATATAGTGATTAATAAACTTATTGTCCTCCGGCATCGATTGTCGTATTTCGATCTGATGGATGACATCACCTATGCCTGATATTGGATGTTCTTCATCGACATATCCCCAACCCATTAATCTGCCTTTTGAGATTAGCACAAGACTTTTCTCTCCCGGCACACGACCCTGATCAGCAATAACAAAGTCTTCATCCAGATTTCGCTGCGAAGCTGCAACAGCCTTCCGTACTTTATCATTGTAATTATCAGGGGACTCAATTCCCTGGCATGCCCCTTCACATTTTCCAATCTGGTGGTAAAAACAACTACCCGGACCTGTATCTATATCTGTTTTTTTAAGACATAAACCGTACTTATCGGTAAGGCCTCGTAAATAATTTGTTGCTGATTGCGCATCAGGTAATTCATGAAGTATGGCGGCAGTACCGGGTGAATCAATTTTATTTTTCTTACGCACCTTCATCTGCAAGTATCCGCCCTCATCAAAGTAGTAATAGATTGCAAAGGGGAATGATTTGCGACGTTGCGCTCGGTTGATATCTGGTTGTAATCTTTTTATTTCTGCATTTTCTAAAAGCGAAGCTATCAACTCACTACCGGTCAATGTGTAGGTGATATCATGCACACGTTGTTGCATTTTACCTGCCTTATTAGATATTTCAGTAAAGTGCTGAGCTACTCTTTTTTTGATGTGAATACTTTTACCTGCATAAATCACTTTTCCATCCTGATCATGGAAATAATATACACCTGCTCCTTCAGGTAACCTGTGCAGATGTTCAAGTGAAATTGTTGCAGGAAGTTTAGCTTCACGAATTCCAAGGTTAATCATGTCATCGGCAGCTTCAACACAAATTCCTGAACGAGTAATTCGCATAAAAACTTCAGCCGTAGCTAATGCATCATCTAATGCGCGATGACGATTATTGACAGAAATTGAAAAGTGACGAATGAGTGAATCAAGACTATGCGATTTTAGCTCAGGCAACATCTTGCGGCTAAGTCGAACAGTGCACAATTGCTTGCGGGTATAAGTGTAACCCAATCTTAAAAATTCCTCACGCAGAAAACCATAATCAAACCGTGCATTGTGAGCAACGAATATGGCGCCTTCTGTTTTAAGTACAATCTCTTTAGCCACTTCGCAGAAGAGGGGAGCAATAGACACCATTTCATTAGTGATGCCTGTCATATTGGTAATAAATTCAGGAATACTGCGTTCGGGATTGATGAGGGTCTGATACTGATCGATCACTTTCTCACCATCATGAAGCACGATGGCAATTTCAGTAATTTTATCGCGCTTCACGAGCCCGCCGGTGGTCTCGATGTCAACTATCGCATATATACGTTCTTTACCCATGCACTACCGTCTTCAATTTATTCTATCAGGACATCTAATATCAATGTTTTTCATCATATGTCAGGGGTGCGCCCAGAATCTGCCGCAAAATTTAACACAAAAGGCATTGATTTCACCGGGAGCATGGTCTGTTAATGCATATCTTCCTTTACTGGAAGGCAAAAATGTTGGGCTGGTGGTAAATCAAAGTAGCCTTATTGGTCAGATCCATCTGGTGGATTCATTGCTTTCCAGAAATGTCAGGGTAGTCAGGCTTTTTGCTCCTGAGCATGGGCTTAGAGGAAATGCTGACGCGGGAGAGGTCATTAAAGATGGATTCGATACACGCACAGGTCTTAAAGTAATCTCACTATACGGGGAAAAGAAAAAACCTTCAAAAGAAGATTTGACGGGAGTAGATGTTATGGTCTTCGATATACAGGATGTTGGAGTTCGTTTTTTTACCTACATCAGTACACTTCATTATTTGATGGAAGGGCTCGCAGAAGCAGGAGTGCCTTTGATTATTCTCGATCGACCGAATCCAAATGGACACTATATCGATGGTCCTGTGATTGATACTTCTGCTTATCAATCTTTTGTAGGCATGCATCCTATCCCAGTAGTTCATGGATTGACGATAGGTGAATATGGCCGCATGATCAACGGTGAGAAATGGATTAAGCAACAATGTGAGCTTACTGTAATACCATGCAAGAATTATGACCATTCATCATACTATGAATTACCTGTAAAACCTTCTCCAAACCTTCCGAATATAAGATCAATCTTACTGTATCCGGGTATCTGTTTTTTTGAAGGTACTGTTGCAAGTCTGGGCCGGGGCACTAATACTCCTTTCCAGGTTGCTGGACATCCTGATTATCCGGATCATTCTTTTTCTTTTACACCCGTTCCAACTCCTGGTGCATTACATCCACCGCTTGAAGGAAAGAGATGTTATGGAGAAGATCTTTCGAATTTAAGTGTTGATTCTCTTTTTAGACTCTCAAGAATCGAACTTAGCACGTTGATAAATTTTTACAAAAAAATGGATGCATCCACATTTTTCAATGCATCGTGGTTCGACAAACTTGCAGGTGGACCGTCCTTAAGAGAATCGATTCAGGCAGGTTGGTCAGAACAAAAAATCAGAGATAGCTGGACAACAAATCTTAAATCATTTCAGCAACGGAGAAAATTATACCTGCTGTATCCGGATGCAATTGGATGCTCAAAATATAATTGAGTTTACCTTCCAAAAAAGGCATTTTAACACTATACTTTTAGTATGTGGATAACTATCCGGGGCCACTGACAATCAGTACGTTAGACCCTTGTGGCACTACTAGTAGTGCCACCATGTCGAATTTTCAAAAAAAGGGAGGGTATTTAGTTGTCAAAACGGTAGATCAATTGCGCCCTGATTTCTGAACGCTGATTGCCCTGTATTTCATCATTACCGGAGCCTACGGAAGTTTCATCGAGCCAGCGGGTGCGTGCGTATTTGATCTCCGCGGTAAGATTGCGGATCCCTTTATATCGCAAATTGATATAGTAGCGATTGCCGCGTCCATCAAACGCAGGTATGGCGTAATAGTAGATGAGATCATTTTCATAAGTGTAAATTCTACTCTGAAAATCATCTGTTTCAAATAATGTAATCCTCGCACTAAGCGACCAGGGAGAGCCAATAGGTTTGTATAAAAAGTCCTGGTATACTAAAAATCCTTTTTGATTTTCATCGGGCAAGGAATAGAAACTCCATTCCAGACGAGTACGAAGTTGAAGTGTCTTGTCCAGAATGTTATTGATGTGAAGGCGGACTTGCGATTTATGTTGGGGTACGACATCTGCAATCGCTTCTCCGGTAGGACGATTGTTGATGTTAGTAGTTTTTGATTTGTACTGCGCGTATATTTCAAGACGTCTTTTGATTGTGTAAGTGAGTCGTCCAAAATACTCTCTGCCCTCAGTAGGACTGTCAATGTTGAATCGCAACCAGGGATGCGACCAGATATCATGGTATAATTGAATTTTCCATCTGCCGGTAGGGGTTATTTCCAGGCCGGTGTAGATGCCTCTTTCATTATTAGCGCCGGAACTTTCGCCAAAAACATTTGGTGAAAGTGATTGATAATCTCTGTCAAAAGATCTGAATAGCACAGCAGCAACAACATGTCGATCAAGACCAGCAAGCAATCCATTGATCGTAGCTATACCACCATTATCACTCACCGCTGTTTCTCCAAAAAAATGCAATCCACCTAACCAGAAACCATAATCGACGCTTCCATTGATCAATTGATCTCCATTGAAATAATATTGATTGTATAAGTCAGGTGTCCGATTAAGCGGAGCACTAAGGCCTGAATACAATCCACTTACGCCCAAATGACGCCGGTTTTTATCATACGATATATTAAGCCCGGCCTGAGATAGATCAATCGCATCTTCATCTGCAATTTCAGAAGCAGTACGGTGCAAACTGGCAGTCTGCAAACTGGAAATATCTTCCTGAATATCGATTATCTCTCCATCTTCACGGACGGTATCAGTGATCAGATTACCGTCTCTTTTATTGACGCTACCAAAAATAGTTATAGTCAAATCATCTATTGGACGAACGGATACGCCAATCCCACGAAGAAAATTATTTTCATCCACAGAGGTATATTGACGCAATGGATTACCTGTTCGTTTAATTGAAGTGACGAAACTACTTTTTCCGACACCAAATCCTGAGTGCATAATTAATCCCTGGCCGAAGCTTGCAGTAAAATCACCAAGCATCAAAGCTGGTAACCACGATCGATAATTTTGAAGGGTGATGTGTGCGGAATAGAAATCAAAACCATGTTTGTTTGAGCCTTTAAATAAAGCTTCACCGGCATCTTTTTCAGCAGTAATCCCATAGCTGAGATTATTGGCATTTCTATGTCGCAGCCGTAGATACACTTTGTCAGGACTACCTTCATAATCTGGTGGATCGCCTTCATAGCCTTCAGCTTTTTCAATCGTGCGGCCACCTCTCAGATAAATTTCGTTTTGTCCGTGCAGGAATAGATTTTTAAGTGATGCAGTTTGTGTAAAGGTTCCTCTTCCCTGTACGTTGGTGATAGATTGTAAGATGCGAATACTCTCAGGATCAAAACCGGGAATTGATTGTAATTCAAGGATAGACAGCAGTGGGCCATGTTTCCGGATATGTTCCTGAAGATTCTGATAGGCTATTTCGTTGATGATATTCCATTGCACCAGTCTGCCAACTTCATCATTATTGATATCGAGCGGATGACGCAACCAATTATCCACCAATTCTCCCAACTCTGTGTAATCAAACTCTTCCTCACCTTCGAGATTTTCTGTAATGATTTCAATAAGTTGCTGAAAGTAATCATGTACTACCAGTCCGTCCTGGGCAGTACTATTTCTATAAAATGAAAAAATCATGAGCATGCATAGCAGGCTCCTGGAGAAATAGGATGGATTAAATAGTTTCACTGGCTCTAAAATACTTGTTTCCGGCGCCTTATGTGCTAGGACATAGACCTTGACATACTCTGTTTAGTCTCCTTTTTACTCATTGCTTGTTCTCGCACAACCAAAAAGACTAAAACTCCAATGATAATTGCAATAAAACACCACACCGAAATGAGACTGGGTTTGAAAAAGATCCTTGCAATGAGATATGATACAAACAGGGAGATCCCAATCAGTTTAATTTTGATGTCTTTAAACCAAAGTGGCGGTACTACCGAACCTATAAGGTAAAATGCAGCCGCAATAGGAACCATAAATTTTGGAAAATCAACTTTGTAGAAAACATGCCGATTGACAATGGTGGATTCAAATCCAATGAAAATAATGCACGACAGAAAATATAAGGATGCCATACTTCCTATCACCAGCAGCAATTTTAAAATCGATTTTCGTTTTTTATCTTGTTCAAAAAATACAAAGGATAGGGGTATCCAAATGGGCCAGACTACTATGGCAGTTAATAGAAAGATCAGCGAGGCAATGTTTTGATAAGCAGACCATTCAGGATTCATCAACGACATCCATACTACACCTTCGGCAAATTGCTGTACTGCAAAAATTAAAGGGATGCTAGCCAGCGGATATTGATTGGGGGTTCTGACCTGGGAAAGTGTCGCCCCTCCAATGAGGCCAAGACCAATACTTGCTGTAAAACTGGCAGTTGCTGAAAAACACATATAACGATTATTTCAAATGGAAGTGCAATGTACGATTTTCAATAATTATAGTCAAAAAGCGTACAGTTCAGTCGCCAGAAGTCTTCAGAGCTTAATTATTTCATTTTTGTAAGCGATTGTTTGAAGTCTGTAACAAGGCTAAATGCAATACTCTGAATTTTGACTAATACTGCTGTAAAAACATGATTACAATAAATTCGTAAAATGTTGGGTCTCCAGCGATTTCCGCGCACTGGGGAAAGACACAACATTACAATGCGCCCAAAGGGGTTTTGACATTTTCATTACCATCAAAGTCGTTAAGAAGAGTGATAAAGCGGTAAAGAGCAAGCTTGAGATTGCCTTCAAAAACCTGGATTAAACATCTTCTCTCCATTTTGGAGAAAGGGACTGAGGAAGCAAATGAGAGGTCTTTAGAGGTTCCTTTGACTATAAGGTTGCATAATTTATTTTGGACACTTGTGCTTCATTATGGGTGCTAATTAAGAGTTGAAATTCAAATTATGGTGTAATTTGGTTGAAGTTACACTCCCTAAGGGTAATCCATTTGATTGCCTGCGTGTATTGCATACTCCCAAAGTTTCGCTGTTTTTATCTCACAAACCATCACAATGGCTATGAAACTCGTCACGTTACTTGTCACCTCTTTTCTTGCTTCAAACATTGCTTCCCTTTACGCGCAAACAGGAATACGCGTCCGCGCCAATGATACGACCTCCATGAACACGATGGTGGAAGCTCTTAATACCAATAGTGGTGCCTTTTTCGGAGAAAATGCCGGCATGAAAAACGTTGGCTTTGCGAATGCTTTTTTTGGAAGCCTGACGGGTGAAAATAATACCTCCGGAATCGAAAATACTTTCATCGGGAATGGTGCCGGACAAAACAACAAGACAGGACACTTCAATACCTACCTGGGCAGAGAAGCGGGCAGGTATAGCGGAGGTAATCGAAACGTCCTGCTGGGGTATAATGCAGGTACCTTTGCCGCAGGAAGTGACAATGTCATCATAGGCTGCCAGGCCGGAAAATTTGCTAACGGAATTAAGAATGTCCTGATCGGCAATGAAGCAGGAATGAATGAAGCTGGGAGCAATAAATTTTATCTGGAAAATAGTAGTGCAGACTCCAGCAATGCATTGCTTTACGGAAATTTCAGTACAGACTATCTGCGTACAAAATCCAGGATGGAAGTATTTTCTGCAGGGACAACCACCCCGGCTTTCAAGGCCATTAAATCATATGCCACCGGTACGTTTACTGACATGCCGGGTGTACTGGGTGAGAATAATGCTGACGACAATTGGGGTATTGGTGTCAAAGGAGTAGGAGGTTATATCGGAAGTATTGGAACTGTACTGGGTACAGGGAGTGGATCTTATTTTGGTGTAATGGCAGAGTGCCAGGGCATAAACGCGGGAACCAATTATGGCTTTTTCTCGAGCACTTCCGGCGCAACTTCGAATGTTGCCCTCTATGCCAGCACACCAATAGCCCTTAATAATCATGCAGGCTTTTTTGATGGAAGAGTTTATGTGGGAAATATACTGGGAGTAGGAAAGATTGCAACATCCTATCCCATTGAAGTGAAAGGGAATGGAACTAATGGCCTAATGCAGTTTTATAATAATACTAATACTGCAAAATGGATTTTAAGATTGGAACCGAATGGGGGTTTAGGCTTTATTGAACCTTCCGCAACTGAAGCGAAATTAGTCATTGCTTCAGGAGGTAATATTGGCGTTGGTATCGCTAATCCGGGAGCGAATGTCCATGTTTTTTCGGCAAATGAACCAACACTGAAATTGCAGTCTGATGGAATAGCAGAAAACTCAGGACGATTATCCATGCGCCAATCAGATAACACTGGTACTGATATTTATTTTGATGGTGTATCAGATCAGCTTGTCATCGAAAGTTTCACCGGCAATACCAGTATGGGAAAACAATTTATAATAAACCAATCCACGGGTGATATAGGGATTGGCACTACTGATTTAGCCGCCGGTCATATGCTATCAGTGAATGGAAAAATTGCCTGCACTGAAATCCTTATTCTGCCACAAAGTCAGTGGCCGGATTATGTATTCCAGGAAGAGTATGCATTGAGATCAATTGAAGCAATCAAAGACCATATCGATGAATTTGGTCACCTTCCCGGGATCCCTTCAGCAACTGAAATTGCAA
>JALYSC010000024.1 GCA_030855005.1 Bacteroidota bacterium
ATAGTTTTCTACGGCCCGGGTTACACTTTCTTCGCGTAGTATGTGCAGCATAGGATAGGCAGATCGATTTGTATAATTCGCCGGATCCTCTTCATTGGAACCTGCAAACAAATATTCAGGATGAAAGCTGGCAATTTGATAGATCCCATCATATCCTTTCTGACTATTCAATGCTTCTGCGAAACCAGCCAGGTCCAAATATTTTTCAAAATTATTGAATTGATTTGGAAGGATGATGAGTGTGGTTTCGATCTCTTCACGTGCGTCGAGGTATTGAAGTTCGTTGACTAGAAGTTCTAGTGTGCTTTCTGTAGTTGCGTCCTGCAATACGACATAGCGGATGCTTTTCATCTGAAGTGCTTTGGCAGCAAACGGGCAGAAGTTACAACCGATGACGACTGATGTGATCCAGGCTTTGGTTTGGGAGATGATAGTTTCTTCGGTCAATGGATTCATAAAAGGAGCCAAGTATCAAGCTAACAAAAGATCAATTTTGATTTTTAATTTTTGGTTGTGGATTTCGAATTGGAAATCTGTAAGTAAAGAAAGGAAGAAAATGATTGTACCAGTGAGCGAGTAGGAGGGTAACTATAAACCCTTGTGCTTCTCATTATGCAAACTTTTTGACAAGAGAGTAGAAAATTTTCTTTGCGGACTTTGTTACATGTGCACCAATTTTCAGAATATTAGTAAAAAATCTCAACATTAATTTTGAGTCTAAAATTGGTTAATTGTCCTGAAAATCAAAAATATAAACATTATGATAATTTATAATACAGTAGTATATTCACATTTTACCATCAAAATATAATTTGGCCATCTGGCCATCTCATTTACAACCTCTACTTTTATCTCCTTCCATTTTGACTCCCAATTATTATGATTTCAGGTTTAAGAGTTCCAGCTATATTTTTTCTGTCATTTTTACTGATACCGTTTTTGTCATCAGCTCAAAAGAATTCAGTTGTACAGGTGCACGCTGATAAAGTATCAGGTTATGGAGTAGCGTGGGGTGGACCTCAGAATCAACCTGATCTGATCGTAACAGCATTGCATGTTGTATCGGGCAAAAAAAATATTATGGTAGTATGGCAGGGCAAAACCGCATACGCACAAATAGAGAAAGTATACAGACCTGCAGATCTTGCATTACTCAAATTGAAAACACCGCTTGGCATTCCTCCGTTACAATTGTATTCAGGAGAACCGCCATGGGACACAAATATTAATTTTTGGGAAGTACCGGTTAATACAAAAGCATTCACAGCAAAAAATACAATCCTGGAAGAGCGCACCAGGCTGACTAATATCAGCCCTCGTGTTGCCAATAATCCAACAGGTCTTTCCAAATCACTTTGTATGGATAATGGACAGTACTATCCTTCTATGTCTACCGAAGTAATCAATTTTAAAGAGCCCAATATTCGCAAAGCACATTCTGGTTCGCCATTGACATATGGAGATAAGATTTTAGGTATGGTTGATGGAGGTGCTAAACTCATCGATGGTAAAGCCTGCGTATGGGCAATACCCGCATCCGATTTTACAAAGCTTTTCACACAAGGAACTCCTCTTACCAAACCGATGCAATCATGTGACTCGCCTGATGCAGCTAATAAATACATGTTTGGTGGAATGCGATCCGACAATCCTATGCTGACTCCTGAAGAACTGGCGCAGGCGCAGGAGTTTGAAGTCCCGATTAGTTTCGAAGCTAGTAATGGAAATAATCTTGAATTATATCATGATTACAGATTGCCTTTCGAAGAAATATATTTGACCTTATTTGAAGATGAACAGGTTGATATGGCCTCAATTTTTGAGGATGAAGATGAGCTCACTCTGAGTAATTTACTTAATGAACCTATTGATATTTATATTGAAGAATTGACAGGAGTTTCCCTAATGATTCCTGCTGCATGCAACTTAAATGTTTCTTCAGATGAGTATGGTACACTGGTCGAAACGTCAAGTCCTGGTGGCTTAATCAATATGTCTTTTTATATTTCCTATAATCTTACAGTAGAGGATGGCATGGCAATTTTGGAAGGCTTCAAAGAGTATATGATATCGAAAGGTCAACCCATGCAGGCAGATCCTGATGATATAGAAGATCTGACTGATGATGAATTTACACCTTACTACAATGAGTATATTGAAAATGCTTTCGAAGGTCCGAATGGAGAAATTGAATCAGAATTTTCTGCAGATCTAATTATGAATGATGGTGATTTTCTTGCTATCACAGTTGAGAGTACAGACTGGAATCAATTACAGAATAATCCGGATGAACTTCTTTTTCTTTATCTGATTCAGACCTGTTCTTTGTTATCTGACTTTTTGATTTACTAGGTCACCGTACGATTCCAAATTCTTCCAGTTCTTTTGGCGACAGGATGTACACAGGATTTACCTTCAACTCATTGTAGATCGCCCAGGGTGTTTTCCATCTGAATATTTTTCCATCATCTGCAACGGTCAGGATATGATTGCCGTCTGAAGTGAACATTCCAAAATTGATTTTAGCAGAATGTTTTTGATAGTTGGCGATAAGCTCCCCGGCGTTATTCCACAGATATGCTCTGTGATCAATCGATGTGGTCAATATATTTTTGCTATCAGGAGAAACATCTAAAGCAGTAATATTCTCTGCATGCACCAAACTATCCTGTAATGTGCCATCAATGCTCCATATTTTAACAAGTTTGCCACCGGTAATGATGTGGTTTCCATCGGGAGTAAAAATGGCAATCCTGGGTTTGTCGAAATGTGGCATTGTTAACATCAGCTCACCTTCATATGACCATTGACGAACAATACTGTCCGCACAGGTTGTTAGAATTTTGTGACCATAAGGTGAAAAAACTGCTGAATAAATTTTAGCAGAATGCTTTAATATAAACAACATCTTTCCTTTGAGATCCCAAAGAATTGCTTTTTGATCAGACGAGATAGTTAGAAGTGACTTATCATCTGTTGCAAATATTCCTGTAGTGGCATCTCCGTTTAATCGAATTGACGTTGCCAATGATCCATCCTTATTCCATATTCTTGCTGAACTATCCAATGATGTAGTAAGGATAAATTTTCCATCGTGCGAAAAGGTACTGCTGGTCACTTCATTTTGATGACGCAGTACCACCATACTTCTTTCTTTTGGATTCCATAACCTTGCTGTACTATCTCTGCTTGCAGTAATAATTTGATTGCCATCAGGAGAAAAGATTGCAGATGTCACAATGTCGCCATGTTTTAGACTGTCAAGCAGATGACCTTCGTTGTCCCAGACTTTTGCCGTTGAATCAAATGATGTGGTTACGTACCTTTTGTTTTCCGCGTAATAATCTATGGTATTGACAGCCTGGGATTGTTTTCTGAATTGATGCAGATAAGGAGAAGAAGTATTCCATCGTTTTGCTGTAAAATCATTGGACGCAGTTAGAATTGATGTTCCTTCAGGTGAGAAAACTGCAGAGACTTCTGTCCCCTTGCAAGGGAATGCGAATAATGAATCACCACTTTCATTCCACACATTAATTCTTGAATAATCTGATTCAGGGCTAATGGTTAAAAATCTTTTTCCATCTTTTGCAAATGCGGCGCTTGTTATGATCCGTGGCATTGAATCAATCAGACGAAGACCATTCTGATCAAATAATTGACAAAGTCCATTTTGAATAGTAATGATTCTATTCTCTGCAGGTGAAGTGACGACAGAATTTTCTTCTCGTTTTAATCCAGCCACAACAATAGAATAATTACCCGTAGCAGCCGGATTGGTTGCAAGTATTTTCATTCCATCACTGGTGTATACATCCAGATTCGTAGTCGTTTCAGAAATACTATCTCTGTCAGTTAGTCGTCCATCCAATTCCCATAGTGATACGTGTGTCCTGGTAAGCGTTAGTATTTGTTTGTCGGTTGGTGTAAAAATGGCTTTGGTAACTTCTATCTCATGTGGAATTGATAATAATTCCTTTCCGTTCAGATCCCAAACTTTTACAAAGCCATCTTCTGATGCTGTTAATACTTGTTTTCCATCTGGAGAGAATTCAGCACTAAAGACTTTTTCTTTATGTGGAAAATTGGCAGAATAAAAAGGTATAACATCCTGTGTATGAAAAATCTCACTTAGCGTCTGCATGACTAAAGGAGGAGAATCTTCATGAAGCAACTCATATGCTTTAGAAGCAATACCAAGTGCAATAGTATTGTCTTTGCCCATCATTTCCCTTGCAGTAAAAGCAAGTTCTCCCGCGCGTGAATACTGGTATCTCTCATTGGCCAGGTGCCATTGCCAGACAGCGAGAGCAGCGAAAGCAACCACGATCGAAACAAGTGATAGTCGTATTATTTTATTTCGCTTTTTATCCTGATCAGCCTGTTGTTTTTTTGCGCGGCTATAATCGACGTAAGATTTTTCTGTGGGAGTCAGTGATCTCATTCCTACAATGCCCTGCTCAACAGTTTCAAGATCTTTTTCATTTAACCATGAAGAAAACCCGGAATCATTTTGATCCGGTGTTATGGAATTGAGTATTCGGGAAGCTTGTTGTCCGGGATTTAGCGATGCGCTGTACTGTCTGATGACAACCATGGCAAGTAAATTATGCCCAAGGTCAGTACCGGATGTTATATTTCCTGTAAGTAAAAAAAGTTCTTTACAATTAGTAACTACCACTCGGACCAATAAATTTTTATAATTAAAAAATTCATTGCGTTGTACAGCAGGCAGGAAATTAGATTTACCGATTGCGGAAGTATGCTGGTAGAGAATATCAAGTGCAAGACCTGAGTTGACAACATCTGTATTCCAGGATTTTAATTTCTCTAATTGAGCTGTTAAAAATTGATCCGGAATCTCACCTGACTGACTGGCTTTCTGATAGGTGCGATAAGTGACTGCAGGTGCTTGTTGATTTTCACGAATGGCTGTTGTCCAGAATTGAGAAAGGTAGAGCTGGAGGTATGGAGCAACCAGCGTGGGATCTCCTTCATGCAAATCACTCGCCAGCGCTGAAGGAAAGTTAGTGGCATTAGAATCTTCAATTTGAAGATGATAATGATCCTTAGTTGATGGAATATTTGAAATCCCTGTGATTGATTCCTGAATCCCCTCCCAGGTAAGTGGCTGAAGAAAAATTTCAGCGTAAGGGAACTTTGCAGTGTGTAGTACTTCAAGATATAGATCGCGAGCATCTTCGCATAAAACGATTATTAATTTTCCAAGAGGAGGATTATTATTTTCAAATATGCCTGCAATTGTCTCAATGAATATTTTGATGGAATGATGATCCCCATTTACTTCATCAAGAACCATGAGCAGAGGAAGTCCTGATTTGTGTTCAATAGATTTCCACTGTTCACTAAGCGATAATTGATTTCTTCCGGCAAGTTCAGTAAGACGTGCTAATTCATTTACTAAAATATCTTTTGCAAATCCTGATGCAGTTGAAATGAAAGCACGCAATTCTGCTGCTTTGTTTTCGACATCTGTTGTAACCTGTATCGGATTACCAAGCTGGTGTGAATCCAGTGATTGCTGCAATGCGGTGATTAAAGATTCAGTCGCATCCTGAGTATGCACCTGAATATTCTTCACAACATAATTCGATTCAAGTCGAGGTATGAGGCCTGCATCAAGTAAAGAAGTTTTTCCAGTCCCCTTTTTTCCGGATAGAATAATTAGTGGTTGTTCACGACTGAGTTGAGTATAAATTCTGCGAATTTCTGCACCACGTCCAAAAAACACCGCTGCTTCCTCCCTCGAAAAGCTTCTTAGGCCGGGGTAGGGAGCGAGCGGTAATTTGCGGTAATAAGTGTTTGGTAGTTCTAATCCAAATAAAGGTTGGTTTGCAGCTTCAGGCAGATTCCATGCTTTGGATATTTCTCCTCCTTCGCCCGTATAAAGTTTCCAGGGGAATGCATCTTCGCCTGGACTCCCCAGTATAGATTCTGCAAATAGTGCTTTTGAATTGTTGCTTCCTGTTTCTGTTTTGATTTGATCGATAGCATCTGTCCACACACGTTCAATATTCATTCCGGCAGCTATCCCTTTATAGAATCGCGTAGACAATCCAGTTGCGATTTCATCTCTGATATCCTGAGAGGTACCAATCACTGCCGGGATACCTGCTTCAACAAGATCTTCAGATTGTTTTTGCGAAGAGCATCCATTGAGGAATACCAGTTTCAGGCTTTTTTGTTTGGAAAGAAAACCAACAAGGCCTTCACTATGGGCCGTCGCATGGCCACCTGAAGCCGACTCGAGCAAAAGTGCATAACTCTCTGCATGACCACCATAATGAAAGATGCCTATTCGATCGCGGTATAGTGGATTTTGAAAAATATCAAAAATGCGATCTACTGTCACATCAGGTTCTACCAGGACCTGGCAAAGTCCGTTGGATTCAGCTTTCAATAGTGCGTCCCGTATGCCATTCCGTTCACGGGTCAGACCACGGAGATATCCCGGGCCGGATTTTTCTTTATCGTTGGCGAAAGCAAGGAGAATTACAGGTAGCACATCGTAAAGTAAAAGATTTTAAGTCGCTTGTAGGATATCTACATATTATTGCCAATAGGCTTAGGTGAAGATGAATTTTATCGCAACCTCTTACCTCATGATATCAGTATCAACAGGAGTATACCCAAGATGTCTGCTGATCAACAGGATTTGACCCTTGTGATGAAATTCATGCGTGATGACATGAGTAAACAATTTAAATGGTTTCACAAGGACATTTTGTTTGTTTAATACGACATCAAACTGATCAGTTGAATCCATTTTCGCAATGAATGTAAATACGAGGTTGTCAATATCCTCATACATCCGGATTATTTCATCCAGAAAGGGAAAATCTTCAAATTCGTGGTAGTCTGTATTGTTCTTCAATCCCATTCGGGCAACCCAGTGAATGTAGGTATTAGCTATATGGACTAGCAGATTGCGAATACTTCCACCCTGGCCATAAGCAGTATTTTGATCCAGAAGATCATCGGGAGAAATGGTTTTACAATAATCGAATAGTGCCCTTCGCGCATCCCGAACCAGTTCGTATTGCTCATGTGCATAAGTGGCAGTAGAATTCATGCTATGAAATTGAATTCATCTAAACTAATCCATCTTTAGAAAAGCATCGATTCTTTTCTTTTGCCGAAGATGATGCCTCAGATGCATTTGAGCAAATTGAAGCCATTCACGAGCATTCAGGTATGAAAGTCCAGGATGTTTTGATTTGCCTATAGAATTATTTAATTCCGGTTGATTTGCCAATGCATTGATCTCCGATCGAATTTGTTGCAGGCTTTCTAAAACCTCTTCTTTGCCTGATGGTTGTGGAGTTAAAAGATTTGTAGGTGGCCCCTCAATAGTTTCATCAGGAAATTCATTATGCGAGAGCATCTCCTTGCCATGTGGGGATGCTTCCATGTCAGCATGTTCATTAATCTGAATGCATTTATTAATCTGTTCAATACAGAATTGAGAATTTTCGATGAGATGCATATACACATGTCCGAGGGACCAGCCAGAAATGGATGGTTTCCTGCACAATGTTTCGAAGTCGTAATTATTTAATTCATTGATCCAGAGATCGAGCGTCGCATTAAATGCATCGATAGGCATTTGTGCAATGTAAAAAGAATTTCGATTCGTTTCGATGCCTCGCGAGACAATGACGGAGTCGAAGCGTCCGACTAATCACGAAACTAGCCAAGCTCATACGCTATCGCCCGATCACGAATCTCTGCAAGCCTTTCAAAATCATTATTACTGCCGCTGACGATACATACCACATTTTTACCCTTGATTTTTTCTGCGAAATCATCAAGTACCGCAATCGATAAAGCGCCTGCAGGTTCAACAACCATGGCTTCTTCATTGTAGAGTTTCAGAATGGTAGCGCATATCTTTCCTTCAGGAACAAGATGTATTCCGGAGACCACTTCTTTGCACAAAGCATAAGTAATCTTACCTACTCGTTGTACTGCTGCACCATCTACAAATCTTTCTATCTGAGGAACTGTAATAGGACGACCCGCTTCAAAAGCTGCCTTCATCGAAGGGGCACCTGATGGTTCGACACCAATAATATGTGTAGCGGGTGATTTAATTTTAAACCATGACCCAAGACCTGCACATAAACCACCTCCTCCTACAGGAACAAATACATAATCGACATCTGCAAGGTCTTCAAGTATTTCAACGCCTACTGTTCCCTGTCCTTCTATTACTTTCACATCATCGAAAGGATGCACGTATGTCATCTCGTGATCATCGGCATACTTTTGGGCTGTCACAGCACACTCATCAAATGTATCTCCGGTCAGGATGATTGTGATGTGTTCTTCACCAAAGTAAAGTGTCTGACTTATTTTTTGTTTAGGTGTATTGACTGGCATAAAGATTACACCCCGTGCTTCCAGTTTTTTACAGGAGTATGCAAATCCCTGTGCGTGATTTCCGGCACTGGCACATACGACTCCTCCACGAAGAATATGATCCGTCAGGCTGCTCATCATGTTGTACGCTCCTCTTATTTTGTAAGAACGCACAATTTGCATATCCTCTCTTTTGAGATAAATATTAGCCTGATATTTTTTTGATAAATTTTGATTTAATTGAAGTGGAGTCCGCACCACAACAGATTTCAATCTCCGCGCTGCCGCAATAAAATCAAGATGATACCCCTGGTGTCGTATAGGAGTAATAGGTGATAATTTGTATACTATGCTTTCCTTTTGCAATTTTTATAAATTAGTCGGAGGCAGTTATTGAATTTGTTTCGTTTTAAACTTTCATCGAAGCTTCTTCGACAACACTTTCTTTGGATGGCTGATTTTCGGGACGTAAGCTTCTCACTGTCTTCCCCGCTTGCCATAATTCACTATCACGGAGTTCGGCTAACTCTACTTCAAGTTTTTCACGATAATCAGGCTTACTATTACTGGCAATGGAGAGACCTGCTTCCTTACCTGCTGCAACACTATCATACAATTCGTTGAACAAAGGAAGTGTAGCATCACGGAAACGTTTCCACCAATCTAGGGCTCCTCGTTGAGCGGTAGTAGAACAATTAGCATACATCCAGTCCATACCGTTTTCAGCAACGAGTGGCATGAGCGATTGCGTTAGTTCTTCTACGGTTTCATTAAAGGCTTCACTCGGAGAATGACCTTTTTCACGCAGTACCTGAAATTGAGCAGCAAAAATACCCTGTATGGCACCCATCAGTGTACCTCGCTCACCGGTGAGATCAGAATACACTTCTTTTCTAAAATCTGTTTCAAATAAATAGCCTGAACCAATTGCAATTCCTAATGCAACAACTCGTTCAAATGCTCTGCCTGTAGCATCCTGGAATATTGCATAGCTACTATTCAGTCCTCGGCCCTGGAGGAACATCCGACGCAATGATGTGCCTGAGCCTTTTGGAGCAACAAGAAACACGTCAACATCATCCGGCGGAATGATTCCCGTTTGTTCATTAAAAGTTATTCCAAAACCATGGGAGAAATAAAGAGCTTTCCCTTTAGTCAGATGTTTTTTGACAGTAGGCCATAACGCAATCTGCGCGGCATCACTTAACAAGTAGCAAATGATAGTGCCGCGCGAAAGTGCGTCTTCAATGTCAAATAAATTGATCCCTTCCTCAAAGCCATCGCGTACAGCTTTGTCCCAACTTTTTGAGTTGCGCCGCTGTCCTACAATGACATTGATACCATTTTCTTTTTGATTAAGCGCCTGCCCCGGCCCCTGTACGCCATAGCCAATGATGGCCACCACTTCATCCTGCAACACCTGCTGTGCTTTTGCCAATGGGAACTCATCGCGCGTAACGACATTCTCTTCAGTTCCTCCAAATTTTAATTTTGCCATAACGTATATATTCTTTTTAAAATTATTTTTTAAAAAAGGGTGACCATCCCGCTTTCTCCTTGGATCCAATGATCATCATTGAGCCGTTCAGAGCGCGGAATGGAACACCGGGCAACCATAGTATGAGGATGGCGTTAGTAGGTGACAGAATATTATTCATCCTGTTTATTTTCTTTTTTCCCCAAAGTGGTTTGTTCTACTTCAATTAGTTTTTCGATTTGTTGCTGGACTTTGTAAGCCACCTCAGCAGTCGTGTGCATGACTATGTGTGCAGCTCCTTTATTCATATTTTCCTCGTACTCATATACACTAAGACTTTTAATCCGAACACGTCGACGATTACAGATATTGATCATCCGGTTGAGGATATTAAATCCATTGTCGGAGACGATGTCCAGTGTAAAATCGCTTGTCATACCTTATCAGTTTTTGTATACTCCAATACCATATCACTGACTGCTGCACCAGTCGGGATCATAGGAAAAACATTTTCTTCTTTTTCTACTTTCACCTCGAGGAAATAAGGCCCATCAAATGAAAGCATCCTGGTGATGGCTTCTTTTAATTCACTTCGATCAGAAACTTTTCTGGCGGTAATTCCATATGCCTCGCTGAGTTTAACAAAATCAGGATTACTCATTTCCGTAAAGGAGTATCTCCCTTCGAAAAACATTTGTTGCCATTGCCTGACCATCCCAAGGAATTCATTATTGAGAACCACAATCTTAACCGGGATCTTATATTGGGCTATTGTGCCCAGTTCCTGTAATGTCATCTGAAATCCTCCATCTCCGATGATGGCAATGACTTGCTGATGCGGTGTCCCTACTTTGGCACCCATTGCCGCAGGCAACGCAAATCCCATTGTGCCCAATCCTCCGGATGTCACATTGGTTCGTGGATTTCTATAGTGATAATAGCGGGAAGTAACCATTTGATGTTGCCCGACATCAGTAACGACTGTCGCTTCGCCCAACGTGATTTCATTTAACAGGTATATCACTTCTGCCATCTTGATTGGCCCTGTTTTGTTATTACAATTGACGCGGATTATTTTTTCATATTCAATATCCATATAATCATTGAATGTCTTCAGCCATTCTTCGTGATGACCCGATTCAATTTCATCAGTTAGCATTGGGAGCGCTGATTTTGCATTACCATGAATGGCAACATCCGCATGGATTATCTTGTGGATTTCAGCTTTATCTATTTCAATGTGTATGACTTTAGCCTGCTTTGCATATTGCATGACGTTGCCAGTGACCCTGTCATCGAACCGCATGCCAATAGCGATCAGCAAGTCACATGAATTTGTATTTTTATTTGGACCATAATTACCATGCATCCCGAGATATCCAACATACAAAGGATGATCATGTGGGAATCCGGAAAGTCCCAGCAGGGTTGAGGCAACAGGAATATTTCCTTTTTCGGCAAAGGCAATTAATTCATTTGTAGCGTCGGCCAGTATGATTCCCTGGCCTGCGAGTATATAGGGTCTTTGGGATGCATTGATCAGTGCAGCCGCCTCTTCAATATTTACATAATTAATGACAGGTTCGGGTATGTAGGTAGCAATCGATAAGCAAGGATGATATTTAAATTTGGATTTGGCAAACTGCGCATCTTTTGTCACATCGATTACAACAGGTCCAGGTCTTCCGGATGCTGCTATATAGAATGCTTTTGCAACGGCTTCTGCCATTTCTTCTGGACGTGTGACCTGGATATTCCATTTCGTCACCGGAGCTGTAATATTCATTACATCAATTTCCTGAAATGCGTCTGTGCCTAATAAATGTGATGCTACCTGACCGGTGATACACACAAGAGGTGTGCTATCAATCATCGCATCTGCAAGACCTGTGACAAGATTTGTGGCACCCGGTCCGCTTGTCGCAAATACAATTCCTGTCTTTCCAGTTACGCGTGCATAACCCTGTGCTGCATGTATGGCTCCTTGCTCATGACGAACTAATATGTGTTTGATCTGATCTGCATAATTAAATAGCGCATCATAGATCGGCATGATCGCCCCTCCCGGATATCCGAATATAGTATCAACACCTTCTGCAAGCAATGCAAGAATCAATACATCCGATCCAGAAATCAGCGCAACTGATTCAGCCAATGGATTAGATTTTATTTTTGATTCCACTTTTAACATAGAGAAATAATATTTTAGATTTTAGATTTTATTTTTATTAATCACCGATCACCGATCACCGCTTGCCCTGAGCCTGCACTGGGATAAGAGAAAGGGGTCGAAGGGTTCACCGTTCACAACTGACAACTCACAACTCAACAACTCACAACTCACAACTCACAACTGACAACTCACAACTCACAACTCACAACTCACCACTCACCACTCACCACTCATCACTCACAACTCACAACTCACAACTCACCACTCACAACACCAACTCACGAGCCTCATCCGTGACGCAACCCTCAGCTGCAGTTGATACACTCATAGCATACTTCAACAGAACTCCTTTAGTAGCCCTGATCGCGGGCCGTTGCCAACGAACCTTTCGAACATTGATTTCTTCATCTGATACGTGTAGCGTCATCTCATGGGCGATGGTGTCCAGTTCGATGATGTCATTGTCTTCGACCAAGGCAAGCAAGCCGCCATCAAAAGCTTCGGGGGTGATATGTCCGATGACAAATCCATGTGTACCTCCACTAAATCTTCCATCTGTGATCAATGCAACTGATGATCCTAATCCGGCACCAATTAATGCGGATGTTGGCTTGAGCATTTCAGGCATACCAGGCCCTCCTCTTGGACCTACATAGCGTATGACTACAACATCACCTTCTTTTATTTTTCCGGAATTTATTCCTTCAATCAATTCATGCTCACCATCGAATACCCGCGCGGGGCCAGTAAAACGTGTTCCTTCCTTGCCCGTAATTTTCGCAACACTTCCACCTGGCGCCAGGTTGCCGTACATAATCTGAAGATGGCCTGATTGCTTTATGGGATGAGTGACAGGTCTTATAATTTGTTGCGTTGTGAAATTCAAATCCGGCACATCTTTCAAATTTTCAAGTATTGTTTTACCTGTGACAGTCAGGCAATCGCCGTTTAGTAATTTTTCACTCAGTAAATACTTCATAACAGCAGGTACTCCACCGATATGATGCAGATCTTCCATCAGGTATTTTCCACTTGGTTTTAGATCGGCGAGAACCGGAACACGATCGCTTATCTCCTGGAAGTCGTCTTGTGTAAGTAGCACATCAACACTTTTGGCCATGGCTATCAGGTGGAGTACAGCATTAGTACTGCCACCTAATGCCATGATTACCGTCACAGCATTTTCGAATGCTTTTCTGGTCATGATATGAGAGGGACAAATATTTTTTTCAAGAAGGGTACGTATGGCTTTACCAGCATTAGCGCATTCCTGTTGTTTCTCTTTGCTTAATGCCGGATTGGAAGAAGAGTAGGGAAGACTCATTCCCAGTGCTTCAATTGCACTTGACATAGTATTCGCTGTATACATACCCCCACAGGCGCCGGCACCGGGACAAGCATTCTGAATGATGCCGGTATAATCCTCATCCGAAATTTTACCGGAGATTTTTTCACCAAGAGCTTCAAATGCAGATACAATATTGAGGTCTCGTCCATTGTAATGGCCATGTGCAATAGTTCCTCCATAGACCATGATAGCAGGACGATCCAGTCTCCCCATAGCAATCAGTGATCCCGGCATGTTCTTATCACATCCCGGTAAGGCAATTAATGCATCATAGTACTGAGCACCACAAACTGTTTCAATAGAATCTGCAATGATGTCACGACTGACTAATGAATAGCGCATGCCATCTGTTCCATTGCTCATGCCATCACTTACGCCTATCGTATTAAAGATCAGTCCCACCATATCATTATCCCAGACACCCTGCTTTACTAATTTCGCCAGGTCGTT
>JALYSC010000358.1:0-282 GCA_030855005.1 Bacteroidota bacterium
CACTTGGATCGCGATCGATGTATGCCTTTTTATTTCCCTCCCGAACATCGAGAATAGACTTCCTGGATAATATTTCTTCCTTGGTACGTGTGATGGTCTGAGGCGTAATGCCATGCTTTTCATTATATGCCATCTGTATCAGGCGCCGACGTTGTGTTTCATCAATTGTCTTTTGCATTGACTCCGTAATCTTGTCAGCATAAAAAATAACCAGTCCATTTGCATTCCGGGCAGCACGGCCAGCGGTCTGCGTGAGTGAACGATCATTTCGAAGAAAACCTT
>JALYSC010000358.1:292-4017 GCA_030855005.1 Bacteroidota bacterium
CTGCATCAAGTATCGCTACCAGTGATACTTCCGGAAGGTCAAGTCCTTCCCGCAATAAATTCACACCGACCAGCACATCAAATTCACCAAGGCGCAGGTCTCGCAGGATTTCAACACGCTCCATAGTCTCTACTTCAGAATGGATATACTTACATTTAACATTCAGCTTGGTAAAGTACTTACTGAGTTCTTCGGCCATCCGCTTCGTGAGCGTTGTCACTAGTATCCTTTCGTTGACTTTTATTCTTTCAATGACTTCATCCAACAGGTCATCAATCTGATTGAGACTTGGACGGACCTCAATAGGTGGATCTAAAAGACCTGTTGGACGTACAATCTGCTCCACTACAACACCGCCGGTTTGTTCAAGTTCGTGATCGGCAGGCGTCGCACTGACATAAATGACCTGATTCATCAGGCCTTCAAATTCTCCAAAATTGAGTGGCCGGTTATCAATAGCAGAAGGAAGCCTAAAGCCAAAGCTGACGAGATTTAATTTGCGCGCACGATCTCCGCCCCACATACCGCGGACCTGTGGTATTGTGACATGACTTTCATCAATAACCATCATATAATCATCCGGAAAATAATCGAGCAAGCAGAAAGGTCTTGTTCCTTGCGCCCTTCCATCAAAGAAGCGGCTATAATTTTCAACACCATTACAATACCCTAATTCACGAATCATCTCCAGGTCAAAGGTGGTACGTTCATGGATACGTTTACTTTCCAAATATTTCTTTTCCCTCGTGAAATACTCTTCTTGCGCGAATAATTCATCTTCAATTTCGCGTATGACGTACTTGAGTCTTTCTTTAGGAGCGACATAAAGATTAGCAGGAAAAATCGCTGCATGCTTCAGTGGTTCCTGGCGCTGACCTGAATGGACATCAATAATATCGATCTCTTCTACTGTATCACCATAGAAACTCACGCGATATCCATAGTCTGCATATGGAAGATGTATGTCAACCGTATCCCCTTTCACGCGAAAATTGGCACGCTGCAGCGGGCCTTCTGTTCGGCTATAAAGACTGTCTACGAGTTTATATAAAAAGGTGTTTCGTGGAAACACATCACCTACCTGCAACCGGATAATTCCATTTTTGTAATCATCCGGATTTCCCATACCATAGATACAGGAGACGGAAGCTACTACGATAATATCCCTTCGTCCTGACAGTAGAGAGGATGTTGCTCTCAACCGGAGTTTGTCTACCTCTTCATTGATCGAAAGATCTTTTTCGATGTAGGTATCGGAAACGGAGAGATATGCTTCAGGCTGATAATAATCGTAATAGGAAACGAAATACTCAACAGCATTATCCGGAAAGAATTCTTTAAACTCTCCATAGAGCTGCGCCGTCAGTGTTTTATTATGCGTCAGTACCAGTGTCGG
Organism: Bacteroidota bacterium; assembly: GCA_030855005.1. Taxonomy (GTDB): domain Bacteria; phylum Bacteroidota; class Bacteroidia; order Chitinophagales; family Saprospiraceae; genus Opimibacter. The sequence continues at coordinate 1,689 of JALYSC010000358.1, forward strand.
GCGCTGGACCTGATTGATCACGTTAGCAATTGTGAACGTTTTACCGGAACCGGTAACCCCGAGCAGAACCTGGCCTTTCTCACCTTGGTTAACTCCCCGTACTAATTGACGGATTGCCTCGGGTTGATCACCGGTGGGTTGATATTGTGATGTAAGCTTGAATGACATGAACTGGTAAAGTTAATCCGGAGCGGCAACTATTTTTGCCCGTTATAAAACAGGATTGAGATGCCATATCGTATCCACTTTTCTTTTTCGCGGTCATTTTCAACCTGGAGATAACGGGCGAGTGGTTGTGCATCGAAATCTTTAAAAGGCAAAATCATATAAGGCTGGAGAACCATATCGACACCCTGTCCGCCTTCGAAGGTAAACTGGAGATATCCTTTCAGACCGGTCATTTTCTGGACGTCTTTAAATTTTTCGCCAGTACTCCCGTTTTCAAATTTGTCCTTATAGAACTGGTACTGGAGGTCTGCTCCAATCCCAAATAAGCCATCAGACAACTGATAACCTATGGCCCCACTATGCACGGCCACCTTAATCTTATCCACGTAAGCTTCATCATTGACCTGGCCTTCCGCCTTTACAGACTGATAAGCGCCCTGGTAGGTTAGTTCAAAGCTATGGATGCCTGTTCTAAACCTTATACCAGCTTCAAATCCATGCAGCCATTTGATTAGTTTGAACGGCGTCGAATATAATTGCGTAGAATTCCATGTCGAAATGACATGATTTAATCCATCCGCGGTCGGGACAGAAAAATTGTAACCTGTTTTCAGGTTTACTTGGGCATCAGCTGGTGGGGAGAAGCAACCAAAAAACGCCAAAAGCAAATAGGGGATTGCTTTAGGACAAAACATGTAGGGTTTATTAGAAAAGAAAGATATGGTTTCCCTGATGAATAACAAATAGCCATTTGGCATAATACGTTAGCCGCTTATCTTTATCGGCCATGGCAAAGACCTTCCCCGCTAAAAAGACTATCAAGCCTAGAACAAAGAAAGCTGCCTTCGCAGAACTCGATTTTAAACCCGGCTTCTGGCGCCGTCACTGGAAAGAGGCAGTTATCATTCCTGTCCTGGCGTTTGCTTTGTATTGGATTTGTCTTCCCTACGGTTATGTACTCGATGATCAGATTGTCATCAGCAATAATCAATTCACTAAAAAAGGATTTGACGGTATTTGGGAAATCCTCAGCACCGAAAGCTTCTCGGGATATTTTGGAGGGCAACGAGACCTGGTAGCAGGTGCACGGTATCGACCTCTCTCGATAGTCACCTTTGCTATTGAGCAGGACATTTTTGGAGACAATACTTTCTTGCGTCATTTTATCAACATCTTGCTGTACGGTATGGTCGGTCTGCTGATCATGCGGATCTTCTCTGTGTTAATTCCGGATAAGGAAAATAACAATTGGCTTTTTGGCATTCCATTTCTTACTGCTGCACTTTATATCCTTCATCCTGTCCATTCGGAAGTAGTGGCGAATATCAAAGGACGCGATGAAATTATGACTGCGCTTGGAGGTCTGAGCGCATTGTACTTTGCATTAAGGTATCTTCCAGGCAAACAGATGCTCTACCTGGTAGTCAGTGGGGTTTCGATGTTTCTTGGTTTATTATCCAAGGAAAATGCCATCACATTTCTTGCCGTCATACCATTGACCTTATATTTTTTTACACAGGCCCGCGGAAAAGATTATTTCATAACCTTAATTCCATCACTGATTGCGTCTATAATCTATCTAATCATAAGGACCAATGTTATTGGCTATTTCTTAAACAGTGGCATTGAGATCAAAGACCTGATGAACAATCCATTTGTTGGAATGACAGGTGATGAGCGATTTGCTACCATCATGTATACGCTCGGAGAATATATTCGGCTGCTTGTGGTGCCGCACCCACTTACTCATGATTACTATCCCTATCACGTACCTATCATGAATTTTGCGAAGCCGGCAGCGTTGATTTCTATTCTAATATACATTGGGATGGCAATCCTGTTCTTTGTTCTATTGAAGAAAAAAAGTATTTACGCCTGGAGTATTGGCTTTTTTGTTGCGACCCTGTCCATCGTTAGCAATTTTGTTTTTCCGGTGGGAACATTTATGAATGAGCGTTTTATATTTATTCCTTCCATCGCTTTTTCACTGGTATGTGCTTGGGGATTAGTGGTCCATGGTATTCGAGGTGATCAGCCCTGGAAAAAATATGCGGCTATAGCGATATTAGTATTGCTCGCTGCTGCTTATACGTTTAAAACCTACGTGCGTGTGCCAGCCTGGAAGGATTCGATGAGTCTAAATGGCCAGGCAGTTTTGGTT
>JALYSC010000025.1 GCA_030855005.1 Bacteroidota bacterium
AAACTCACCAACGTCGACATCTTCACGATGGCTGGACTATATGAAGTATGGAGAGGTCCTGAAGGAAAAACAATCCATAGTTTTACCATCATCACCAAAGAAGCAGATCCAAAGATTGCTCACCTCCATGATCGCATGCCGATGATGCTGCTGCCGGAGCAGGAAAAATTATGGCTCGATGCAAGTGTGCCTACAAAAGAGGTGATGCAGAATATTATTCCCGTTCCGGGAGATTACATCACCTGGTACAGAGTATCAGATAGGGTGAATAAAGTGACTGAAAACGATGCGGGTTTAATTTTAGCAGTGTAATAGTTAGTATAATTCATTATCCGATACAGTCACTTTAGGATAATCAAAACATGTATCCAGTCCCGCTACAATTCCATCGAGTTTATAGTTCCATCAGGTGCCATTGGGATCGTTGGTTTGTGAAAAAATGATGAGTAAATAAGAATTTGAAGAATGGCCTGAACATTCCTGAGCGAAAAAAAATATATTTATCGGCGCCGCTATCCTGCACCTTTACCGGATCGCATACATCTGAAATATCCGGGTCATCAAAAAAATCAACTATGGAATTTGAATACGTCACAACTCCATTTAGATTATAAAATTCAATGGTTGTGTTTGCTACGCTTATTAAAACTGAAATGATCATGATAAAGCGGGTAAGCTCCTTTCCTATTTCCCAATATCTTTGCCCTCATGATCGAACGTCTGAGAGGGATAAAGAATAAATACCAGGATCTGGAGCTGCGGCTGTCAGACCCGGAAGTGATAGGAGATATAAAGCTTTTTTCAAAGCTCCATAAGGAGTACAAAGACCTCACCGAGCTCGTAGAGGCCATGGATGTTTACGAGCTTGTGCTTGCCAACATGGACTCTTCTACAGCCATGCTGAAAGAATCTGATCCGGAGATGCGTGAGATGGCACAACTGGAGCTCGAGGACTTAAAAGTTAAAAAAGAAGAACAGGAGGAAACGCTCAAATGGCTGCTCATCCCACGTGATCCTGATGACACAAAAGATGTCATCATGGAGATTCGTTCCGGGACGGGTGGGGATGAGGCCAGCATATTTGCCGGTGATTTGTTTCGTATGTACACCCGTTATTTTGAGAATAAGGGATGGAAATACGAAATTGAATACAGCAATGAAGGTTCTGCAGGAGGTTATAATAAAGTTGTCATGGAGATCAATGGGGAAGATGTGTATGGTCATCTCAAGTTTGAGTCAGGAGCTCACCGTGTGCAGCGCGTACCCAAGACAGAGGCGCAGGGAAGGGTTCACACTTCAGCGGCAACTGTTGCCATACTCCCCAAATTTGAACTCGAAGAGATTAATATTCGCAAGGAAGATTTGAAGGTTGATACATTTCGTTCGAGTGGAGCGGGAGGTCAGCACGTCAACAAGACAGAATCCGGTGTTCGTTTTACACACTTACCCACCGGCATCGTCGCTGAGAGTACTGACGGACGCTCACAGATACAGAACCGCGTCATCGCACTTAATCGCCTTGCCCAGAAAGTCAATCTGGCACAACGTGAGGCTGTTACTTCGGCTTATGCCTCTCATCGTAAATCACTTGTTGGATCGGGTGATAGATCAGATAAAATCAGGACGTATAATTATCCTCAAAATCGCGTAACGGATCACCGTATCAATCTGACATTATACAATCTTGACAGAATTGTGCTCGGCGACATTGATCCTGTCATTGACGCCTTGAAGATGGCCGAAAACACCGAGAGGCTGAAGGAGATGAGTGTGGAAGAAGCCTAACGATTTTAGTTTTTCGATGGTTGGTGAGCTGCGGTTGGTGAGCTGCGGTTGGTGAGCTGTAGCCCAAGGTTGCGAAAAGGCAAGTCGAACCAAAGTGCAAGGTTGCGAAAAGGCAAGTCGAACTACAGCACTAGGTTGCGTGAAGCAGGCGGTGCGCTGAGCTTGTCGAAGTGTCGAACCATGGGATTTTGGATTTATTGATTTCTGTGGCCTGAGGTTAATCTCTTAGTAGATCAAATCCATTTCCCCAGGTTTTAAATTACGTACGCGCTAGCAACGTAAATTTAAAAACAGGGGACGCGCACACAGTGCGCAGGGGTCAATGGATTTTGAATTTCACGCTTAAACCTATCCTTCCCACCACTGTTATCATCAAGTAATTTTTAACCTCATGGAAAAGATAATACACCAGCATATAGAAGTCAAGCAAAGCAAATTTAAACTTGCATTTGAGAAGGCCTCCGCTGTTGCAACCCGGTGGGCAGGATCACCGTTTGCATTTCTATTTGCTTTTTTGGTGATTATTATTTGGATAATGACGGGACCCATCTTTGGATTTTCAGACACCTGGCAATTAGTGATCAATACAGGAACAACCATTGTTACTTTTCTTATGGTCTTTCTAATTCAACAGTCACAGAATAAAGATGTGATTGCATTGCATCTCAAACTAAATGAGTTGATTGCTGCCAATAGATACACCAGTAATAGGTTGATAGACGTGGAAGACCTTACAGATGCGGAACTGAGAGCGCTTAAAGATTTTTATATCAAGTTATCTGATCTGACTAAAAAGGAAGAAGACATCTTTAGCAGTCATTCCCTGGACGAAGCACAGATAATGCACGATAAACAAAGTGATGTTTAAAAATCTGCACCGATCGAAAAATGTAATAACGGTTTTCGATTTGTCTTAGTCTCCCAATTCCAGCCATAATCGAGTTTCATCAGGTAACCGAACAACATCGTCCTAAGTCCACCACCATATCCAACGATAAGTGGATTGCGATAATAATTAACTGTCACTTCCACAGTGGGCGGATTGGTAAGCACTACAGTGTTCAACGGATTTTCTGCTCCAAATGGGTCAGGGCCGTGCCAGGCTGTGCCGGCATCAACAAATCCAACCACCTGAATATTTCGCAGGAAGGAAGATCTTATTTTCTGACGCGAGAGATATTGCAATACAGGTACACGCAATTCAGCGTTGGTCAATACCACACTACTTCCATTTCTCGCATTGTATTTAAATCCGCGCATGTTAGCTGCAATGGATGTGTATGCGAAATTTTTATCTTCAGGTACTGAGACTCCATTATCAAAGGAAGGGAATAACCAGTTTTCCACTCCACCTAAATAATATAAAATACGTTCTGAACCGATTGATGTTGCACCTGTTGCTCTGACTGCAAAAACACTCCTTCGATCAAGTGACACGTAATGTCTTGCATCAAAACCGAGTACAGTCATCATCCCTTTATTGAATTGTAATTTTGGACCAGCTTCAAATAAATTCAAATCAAATCGTTTGACAACTTCAGCCCACGCTTTTGCCCGCGTTCCTCTTCGGCTGTTAATATCTAATATGCGTGTATTATCAAACACCCATTCGAGCTTCAAACCAAATCGTTGTGCATCATCAATATCTTTTGCAAGCGTACCGGCATCTGTAGCCAGAGCTATAGCTCTGTCATTACGCAATGTGCCGGATAGTCGAAGACTGTTGTATACATCAAAGGGATAACTGAGTCGCATATGTCCAAGCACACTTACATACTGATTGCGCTGCATGAGATTATTGGCCGTAGGGTCCTGGTCAATCACCGATTTGCGATAGATCGCGTATTGCTTATCAATACGACGTTTGCGGTTATCAAAAACAAGGAAATATTCAGAGCCGTTGAATGTCGTCGGATACCGTGCGCCTCCTGTGATAATATAATCTTCGAGCAGATCCTTGACACTTCCTTTTATTAATAATCCTAATGGAGATGGTTCAAACTCTCTTTTCGTTCCTGCATATGAATCAAGTCCACCAAACAACACCTCATTATCCATTGTGGTATTGAGGTAATCCAGTTTGAACTTTAATCTTGCTGCAATTACACGAGCCCTTACAAAGGGGACTAAATCTGAAGGATCATACTCCGCTTTAATCCTTGCTGATGCTGGCCTGGAAAAAAAATCTTCCGCAGTCGTGTCACTTCCCGTATCCAAAGGTTGCGCAACTGATACATCAACATTTACAACAGGTTTGGATGGATCGGGAAACTCAGTCTGGAAATAATACTTTGGATCATCCGGTGCCTGTGAAGTGATAGGCACAGCAGGATTGACATTATCTGTAAGCGGCCTGGATGCAGGTGTTACCGGAGCAAGTCCATAAGCAATCTGAATGGAGTCGACATCGCTGGTCTGATAATAAGGTACATTCCATTTTTGCAGGTAATCAATCACCACGTCACTACCAGGGACATATTCATGCCGTATGATATCTCGGTCGTATCGGGTTGTAAGTGTAATGATTGGTGGATCTTCAAGTATGCGACTCACATTCATGCGTTGCCATCTACCATCAAGATCTGTCAGACATACAAGTTCTTCAGACCCGGACATACGCGCATATCTTTCACTTGCATCCGCCGTAAAAGTTAAGCGCCTTAATGAATTTCTTTCCGATGAATAATCGAAAAGGTAAAGATCGAAAGGACCGATAGGGAGAATGGAATCCAGTTCCATTTTTCGAAGTTGCTCACTCTTTCTGTTGGAAGAAAATAACAGATATCGTTTGCTATCTGTATTTGCAACAGAAAGATCAAGATCATCATAAAAATCTTCTGTCAATCGCTCACTCTGTCGCGTGATGGGTGCATAAAAATAGAGATCTGAAAATCCGTCACTTGATGCAGCGATTGCAAGTGTATCTTCAGACCAATAATCCATTGAATATACACGGTGATATTCCGGGCTTAGCTTATCAGTAAATATGGCTTTCTCTGCAAAACCATATTTAGTAAGATAAATTATATCACGCCTTTCATACATCAGGCTCAATTCAGTTCCGTCAGGTTTCCATGCAATGACAGGATAATTCAAATCAGCTTCCTGCTCAAAATTTCTAACACCGTAACGAAACAAAACTTCTTTATCACCAGACTGCATATCATACAGCATTAGTTTTACACGCCCATGATCATTAACAGAATACGCGAGTTGCTGACCATCAGGTCGCAGGCGCATTTGTCCCAGTGGTATGTTGAGATGTTGCTTAACTAAATCAAGATCATTATGAAATTTAATTGGCACTTCCGTTTGTACGCTAAATTTTTTCTCATAATATTCATACCATTGCCGTGATAATTCTTTCGAGTCAATCCCCAGGACATAAAGTAATCCATTTTCAAGACTACGATTGATTCGGGTCAGATATAACAGATTAGAAATCGACGCTCGACCATAGTAATTAGCGAGGAAATTCCACATCGAATGACCGGCCAGCCTGGAGTCCTGTTTTGCAAGTCGGACAAAATCTTTTTTCTTTTTGCGTGGCTGTGTAAAATAATCTTTAAGGTCGCTTTCGATTTGTGAATTCCATTCTTCACCCATATACGATACCAATCCTTCCTGAAACCAATCCGGTAGATTAAGCAACACTGCATTCTGAACAATCTCCTGAAGGTTATTTCCATGCAGCATTGAATTGATGTAGACCGATGCGATTCCCTCGCGCAATGATTTACGCAGGTCGTTATGATTACCATTGAAATAGAGAAACACTTTATTCTCCACGACTTTTGTAATGCCTCGTTCACTGGTAAATTGTTCTTCTATACCGAGATTACTTTGTTTCATGTCGGTGAGATCGAGATAAATGATCAGCTCGATCTTGTCATTCATTTTATGCTCGAGGACATTCTGTATGGATGGATTGTCAAGTTCTGCCATCTGGACGACAGTATGGGCTATTTCGCGGCCTTTACCATACCAGTAGGTGACGAAATTTTCCGTCTCATACATGTTCCAGGTATCAAAGTCATCATGAAACTGGATTCTGTTTTTACCGAATTCGGTTGTGACACTCTGGCTGTTGACCAATAGGGGTGCCATGCCCACCAATACTGCTATAAGAAGAAACCTGACCACATAACGAATATACGGTCGGGCAGAGAGAATTACAAATGAAGACACCCGGATAAGGCAGGATATAGGAATTGATTAAATACTATTGGTATGATTTACGAGACCCTACCATAATGTATAATTGAACAGACTGATAGCGCTATTAATCTTTGAGCGGTAAATCCATTTTTATTATAACCTCGATCAATACGCTATTCCTGTTTTGTGGATTGTCCCAACGCGCCTAGTTTTCTGATTCGTATGGTCTTTCACTTTGGTCCGAAATTCACTCACGATAAAGAAAATCACGGTCAATCTCGCTTTAAATATCGTGTGGCCGATGTTTCAGTTTTATCATGGGAAATAACGAATAAGAATTCACATTATGGCTGCTGCTCAGTTTCTGTAATCTAATGGTGGCTTTCGATCTCCTACCAGTGGCTTGTAGATAAAGCCTGATCCTCTGCGTCGCAAGAGTTCTTCTTTTGCAGTTTCCATGACTTCGGGGTTTTTAAATAATTCTACAGCTGTGAGGGCTATTGTTTTAGCTGCAACTATCATTCCTTTGGTACCAATAGATGTGCCTCCAACAGCCACAGCCTGCCATGAATGATTCGTTGTGCCGGGCACAAAGGTTGCTGCACGCATTCCTGCAGTAGGTACCACCCAACTCACATCCCCTACATCTGTTGAGCCACCGGACCCTCTTTCTTCGAGTTTATATGGACTGACCATATTGGTATTCGCAAGGTTGGATGGGGCAGGAAGAGTGACCTGAATTTTTTCTGCGAAAGCGCGCTCTTCAGGTGTGAGTTCATAACCACCGATGAGGTTAAGGTTTTTATACATAACCTTCGAAAGTGTTTCATTCGGCAGCACATTATACAGACCATGAATAATTTCATAATCCATTCTTGTCTGTGTGCCGATAGCAGCTCCTTCCGCACATTTAATAAGCCATTGAAAATTTTCTTCTACAACACGCATTTCGGGATGACGGCAATAGTAAAATACTTCGGCGAAAGCAGGAACGACATTGGGTGCATCACCACCATTAGTAATGACATAATGTATCCTGGAGTCAGATGTAATGTGCTCGCGCATCATATTGGTCATCATATTCATAGACTCTACTCCGTCAAGTGCAGATCTTCCATATTGAGGCGCACCTGATGCATGGGACGCGACTCCATAGAAACGAAATTTTGCAGATTTATTCGCCAGTGATGATGCTGCGTCTGCACTGTTGCCGCTACCTGGATGCCAATGCAACACCGCGTCTACATCATCGAATAATCCGGCACGAACCATGTATATCTTCCCACCTCCACCTTCTTCTGCAGGTGTACCATAATACCGTATGGTTCCTTTGGCTTTAGAATCTATCATCCATTCTTTTACTGCAATTGCTGCAGCAGCAGATCCTACGCCAAATAAATTATGTCCGCATCCGTGACCCGGACCACCTTTCACAACAGGTGATTCCTCAGGCAAGACTTGTTGAGACAAACCCGGCAGTGCATCATACTCACCTAGTATTGCAATGATTGGTTTACCACTACCATATACTGCAATAAATGCAGTTGGCATTTCAGCCACGCCGGAAGTGATAGTAAACCCTTCATCTTTTAATGTGGATTGCAGCAACGCACTGCTTTTATATTCCTGGTATCCGAGCTCAGCAAAGTTCCAGATTTGGTTAGCAAGTTGGGTGTACTTGCTGCTCTTTTGATCAATGTTCTGAAGGAAATTTGACTCAACCTGAGCAGGCAAAGAAACCATGGAAAGAATCCAAACGACAAATATGAATATCGGTAATCGCATTGTGCTAAGGTAGGAAGAACATAAACATTGCTTTAAATCTGCTAATTTGATAATTCGGGTAAGAACTGGTTGCGACACGAGAGCTGAGTTATTGAAAAATTGAATACTATCTTAGTCGCTTAATTCATCTCAGATGTCCCTTGTAGTCCACACACTTACATTTAATCCATTTGAAGAAAACACCCATATCGTTGCTGCTCCTAATCACGAGTGTATTATTATAGATCCCGGATGTTTTGATGAAGAGGAAAGAAATACAATTCGAAAATTACTTGATGATAATGATTTAAAACCGGTACGATTAATCAATACACACTGTCACATAGATCACATTTTTGGCAATGCGTTTATAGCTCAAACTTATCATGTTGGTTTGGAAATCCATCATGGTGAATTACCAGTACTTAATGCAGGCATTACAGTAGCGGGTATGTATGGAGTGCCTTATAATCCATCCCCTTTACCAACTCATTTCCTTCAGGAAGGAGAGTCCATAGTACTAGACAATTATTCGATGAAGATTCTTTTTACACCAGGACACTCACCAGCCAGTATATGTCTTTACAGTGAATCAGATGGGTTTGTGATTGGTGGAGATGTCCTTTTTTATGAAAGTATAGGACGCACGGATCTTCCGGGGGGTGATTACAATACACTACTCCAAAGCATACGTACACAGTTATTTACACTTCCGGGGGAAACTGAAGTCTATTCCGGGCATGGTCCGAAAACCAGGATTAGTTATGAAAAAATGTTTAATCCATTTTTGCAATAACCAAATTGATTCCTTTCTTCAAAGCTTACTTAAGGTTTCATTGTACATGATTGAGTGGAAATTAAAAGAAAATAATTTTCTTTAATATGCACAGATTGGTGGAAATGTAAATCTGTTGGTAATGGATCGGTTAAATACAATATGTGATAGAGGTTGTATGTTTGAAGTTCTCTAAAATCGAATTAAATGAAGAAATGGATTATACTGATAGCTGCCGGATTTGGCTTTGGCCTTGTTCAGGCCCAGACGACAGTAGGGGCTGACAGCCTCCGGTATTTCGAAGGGAAAGTTATCAAGGTTTGTGAAAAGGTCTCCGACACCTTTGTAACCAAAGGAGAAAAAAAGACTACGTTTTTGAGTTTTGGATATGGATACCCCAATCAATTATTTACCGTAGTGATTTTTGAAGAAGATTTGAAGAATTTCAAGTATGCGCCCGCCGAGTTTTTGAAAGGCAAAAACGTGTGCATTATCGGCGATGTTAGAATGTATAACGGCCTGGCAGAAATCATTGTCGAAAGAGAAGATCAAATCCTGATAGAATAAAAAATTTATTTTCTGACAAAGGAAAGCCCTTTCTCTTTAGTGTTGCGACTTCGCTTCTCTGCAGAGAAAGGGCTTTTTATTTATTATATCCGGCTGAAATAAAAAAAGCCTGCTCTTTCGGGCAGGCCTTTTTATTTTAATATTCGTTTTTAATCATTTTGGATAATCACGAGAGTCTTGGTATGAATTTCTTTCTCAGTCTTGACCTGGATCAGGTAAGTGCCATCAGGAAGATTCGATATGTCGATCTTGTGAGAGTTAATTCCTTTCTGAACTTCTATCTGATCTTCCATCACCACCTGACCAAGGAAGTTGGTAAAGTTGTATGTCACCATATCATTATTAGTTGCTTCGAAACTGATATTTACAGTACCGCTTGCAGGATTAGGCCACAAGTTAAGTTGCTGCAGATACTCAATTGAACTGCTACTAATAATACCAGGATTGGTTGTCTCTGGTTGAATAGCTGGTGTACCAGTAGGTGAAGGATTTGTATACAGATCGAATGGATCGAAACAATCCAGTGTAGCCTGGCAAACAGAAATGCAACCATACGCATCAGTTACCGTGAGTGTAATATCCACCTGGGTAAATCCAACATAGATTTCTATTTCTGGTGTGCCCTGTCCAGACTGGATGAAACATTCTCCGCTAACTTCCCACAAGTATGTGAAAGGCGCAATGCCTCCACCAAGACTGCTTCCGATCACTACTCCATGACTATTACACTCAACTTGTTGAGGTAATATGATCGAACAGTCAATATTGGTATTTGGAATCCAGAGAATAGTCTGCTGTGCTGTAGCAACATTTCCGCAAGGATCTGTTGCTGTCCATACGCGTACAACAAGGAAGTCATCTGCGCCTTCACCAGGCAGAATGGTTTCGTTGTAGACAATAGTTACAGGTTGTGCATAGTCATCCGCTGTAATTTGCGGAACTGGTGGTAATCCTGAACAAATAACTGATGTATCCATTGGCACACCTCCTAATACTGGTGGAACATCATCATAGATATCTACAGTGAATGTCAGTACTACAGAATTACCGCAAGCATCAGCTCCTGTCCATGTATAGACTCTTCGCTCGTAGTAGCCGTCAATCACACAATTATCAGCATACGTAACTACCACAGTAAACACAGGATCTACCACCTGATCACAATCATCAATGATTGTAATGCTACTTTCATTCAGATCATCAAGTTGCTCTATCGTACCTATATCAGACAAGTTAATTAAGCTGCCGTTGACATCAACAAATTTTCTGATGATAGACCATGTTGGAATTTGAACCTCAGGTGCAGTCTGGTCATTAAGAATAATTGTCTGAACAATTGTGCTCACATTTCCACAAGCATCTGTTGCACTCCATGTACGTGTAATCGCAAAACCTTCGCGGCAGGATGGAATATCCAGTGTGTCCTGAACCATGGTCACCTCAACAAATTTCTCTGCGCAAGGATCCCATGCAGTAACTTCTGGAATTGACAGGTCATCACAGAGTTCTTCTTCAACTCCTTCAATGATCGGACCTGAACCATCGCCTACTTGTACGCGCTGCTCTACTGAAAGTATATTGCCACATGCATCTGTAACTGTAATCCTTCGCATCACATCATATTCAAACTCACAATCACCAGGGATGATGACATCTACAGAAGTTGCAGTTGCGTTACCACAATTGTCAGCAGGGAATAATTCAGGTAGTTCATCATTACATCCGATAGTAACATCAGCACGGAAATTAACGAGCGTTGGAGGTGTATGATCCACGATATCAGCGGTCACAATCTTTTGCGAAGAATTTCCACAAACATCGAATGCTGTCCACTGTAGTATAAGTATGGCAATCCGTCCGTCCACGCATACTCCATTGACGACTACACGTTCGTCAAAGAACATTTCCAGACTTTCGTTGCAATCATCAGTCATTGTTGCATCATGGATTCCAAAGTCGGTGTATTGACCATTGGCATAATTACATTCAATGGTCAGTTTTTCACCTGGCTCCAGGTCAGCTAATATCGGATTCGTAAATGTGATTACCGGAGGAATATTATCATCAGGAATCAGAAGAACTGTATCCCTCACATAATTTCCACATGGGTCGTATGCTTCATACGTTCTGCGAATCGCGTCACCATCACCACATGGGCTTGGTATCTTAATATCCCAGTACGTTAAGAATGCAACTTCACAATTATCTGTTGCTTCTATTTCTTCAAGCGCAGGATCATTTTCACAAGCCATCTCAGGAACTCCGGAAATCACAGGTGCCTCGTCATCGATCAGGTGAACAGTGATTGTCAACGTAGTCTTATTGCCACACTGATCAACACCGGTCCATGTATAGATGCGTTGTTCGATGTATCCGAAGAACTTACAATTGCGTGTTTTGAAAATGGTTTTATCCAGCTTAATATCAGGAGCGCCACCACATACAACAGGGCTAAATACAGATTCAGCACTCAGGTCGTCGAAGAATTCCGGAATTCCACCTTCATTACAAGTATACTCAAGGAGTGTACCATTAGGCAAGCCTTGTATTTCAGGCTGCATAATTGTCAGTACCGGACCTTCATTATCCACCAGTGTAATAAATTGTTGTTCGATAGTCATGTTACCACAATCATCGGTAGCCTTCCAGGTGCGTGTGATGACCTGGCCGTTTTGGCAGCCCGGATCAGGACCATCCTGAGACATAAGCATCACACATGCGCAGAGACATTCATCTGTAGCTGAAAGAATTGGTGCTACAGGCACCTCATCACAAGAAACAGTGATATCATCGGGTACGCCCAGTATGACTGGAGGAATGGTATCCACGAGTTCCATAAAGACTGTTGCACTGCTGCTATTACCGCAAGCATCTGTAGCTATCCAGCGAAGCCTGTAGAGGTTAATGTAACCATCCACATCGCAATCGCCTTCATCGATCAAAACCTGGGTGAATGTGACCACTACATTTCCTGTACAATTATCGGTCACCATAACATCGCCGGGTCCAAATGTAGGAATATCAAATTCAGGATCCTGTCCGTAGCATTGTACTTCTATAGTTCCACCATTTGGCACACCTATCAGCAAAGGATCTGTGAAGACAATGACCGGTGGTGTATTGTCAAATACAGTAATGACCTGGGTACATGTAGCTGAATTACCGCATGCATCGGTTGAACGATATGTACGGGTTAATGTCAGGCGGTTGATACATATAAAGTTGGTCGTCACATCACTTACAAATGTTACGGTCGGAACCGTACCACCGCAATTGTCAGATGTAATCACACTGGCAGGAGTTGGTGGTGGTACGAGATTAGCACATTGAACAGTGATATTTGCAGGGCAAGTAATAGTTGGCGGTGTGTTATCAAATACACTGATCGTCTGGGCACATGTGGCAGAATTACCACAAGCGTCAGTTGCTCTGTAAGTACGAGTCAATGTAAATCGGTTAACGCAAGTCTGATTGGTTGTGACATCAGACACGAAATTGACTGTTACTGTACCACCGCAATTATCAGCGGCTGTTACTAAAGTCGTATTTGGCGCAGGTACTTGGTTAGCGCACTGGAATGTAAGATTCGCAGGGCAGGTTAATGTCGGTACTGTATTATCAAATACTGTAATGATTTGTGTACAGGTCGCACTGTTACCACAATCATCCGTTGCTCTGTATGTACGGGTCAGATTAAATCGATTGACGCAGGTCTGATTGGTTGTAACATCCGATACATGAGTGATGATTGGTATACCTCCACAGTTATCTCCTGTCGCTGTTACGCTCTGCGTATTAACCGGAGGCACCTGGCTTGCACACTGAACGGTAACTCCCGCAGGACAAGTCAATGTAGGTGCTGTATTATCAAACACTACAATCGATTGTGTACAAGTAGCGCTATTGCCGCATTCATCTGTAGCTCTATAGGTACGTGTTAAATTAAATCGATTGGTACATGTCTGGTTGGTGGTGACATCGGATACATGTGTAATCGTTGGAACACCTCCGCAATTGTCACTTTGTGCTGTAACACTTTGCGTATTTACTGGAGGCACAAGGCTTGCACACTGAACGGTAACTCCAGCTGGACAAGTCAGTGTTGGCACGGTATTATCAAACACAAATATTGTCTGCGTACAGGTTGCGCTGTTACCACACTCATCTGTCGCACGGTAGGTACGAGTAATGTTGAATCGGTTAGCACATGTCTGATTTATAGTTACATCACTTACGTGCGTGATGACCGGAATACCTCCACAATTATCTCCTGTAGCTGTAACACTCTGTGTGTTAACCGGAGGCACCAGGTTCGCACATTGTACAGTCACACTCGCAGGACATGTAAGTGTCGGAACTGAGGTATCAAATACAATGATAGACTGGGCACATGTTGCACTGTTACCGCATTCATCTGTCGCACGATATGTACGAGTAATATTGAAGCGGTTTGCACAGGTCTGATTCGTCGTTACATCTGATACGTGGGTGATAACCGGAGTGCCACCACAATTATCTGCTGTCGCTGTAACGCTCTGTGTGTTAACAGGAGGCACCAGGTTGGCACATTGTACAGTCACACTCGCAGGACATGTAAGTGTCGGAACTGAGGTATCAAATACAAAAATGTCTTGGAAGCAGGTTGCACTGTTACCACATTCATCGGTCGCACGATATGTACGAGTAATGTTGAATCGGTTAGCACATGTCTGAAGCGTCGTTATATCTGATACGTGTGTGATAACCGGAATACCACCAC
>JALYSC010000359.1 GCA_030855005.1 Bacteroidota bacterium
GTGGTGGGCATAAAGGCGGTAAAAAGAAAAGATCGAAGAAAGGTTCTACCCGGGTGGATCTCACCGCCATGGTGGATTTGGGGTTTCTACTGATCACGTTCTTTATGCTGGCAACCACGTTTAATAAACCAAAAACGATGGAGGTTAATAAACCTGCGAAAGAAGACGAAAAAGTTATAGAGCCCCCCATCAAAATGTCCAAAACAGCGACCCTTATGTTGGGAGCACGTGATAAATTGTATGCGTACGTTTCACCCGATGAGATTGATGAGACGACAGAACTTATTCTTGACAGTCTTAGCTATGGACCCACCGGTTTACGCAAGTTTATTCAACGTCGTCAAAGTGAAGTCAAGGCACAATGGGGCAATAAAGATGATCTGTTTATCATGATCAAACCCCTTCCAGGTTCAAACTATAAAAACATCGTGGATGTACTTGATGAGATGTCCATCACAGATGTCAAAAGGTATGCGATCCTGGAACCAACCGATCCCATCGATTCGTTGGTAGCCCTCATGACAGGGCAAAGTCGAAAATAATTTATGCAATCAGAGGAACCGGTGCATCATAGATACACCTGGTAAAAAGAAAAGAATATGGAAAATTCAAGATTGCTAAAGAATTCGATGGATGACATCGTATTTGAAGGCAGGAATAAAGAATACGGAGCCTTCCAGTTGCGGAAACTTTATGACAAGCATATGACGCGTGGCATCATCATTGGTGCTGCGATGTTTATTTTACTTTTTAGTGCTCCAAATATTCTAAAGTTGATTAAGGGCTTCATGCCCAAAGTGGAGGATGAGTTGGTGATGAAAGAGGTCACGCTCGCGGAACCACCACCGATTGATCCCAAGAAGCCACCTCCACCACCCCCACCCAAAGTTGATCCTCCGCCAATCAAGGACCAGATCAAATTTGTACCTCCTGTCGTCAAAAAAGATGAGGAAGTAAAAGAAGAAGAGCCACCTCCACCAACGATCGAAGAGATCAAGGATAAAGAGATTGCCACTGAAACAAAGGAAGGTGACGATGAAGGTGTTGACGAATCCCTTCTCGAACCGGAGCCCGCTCCTGCAGTAATTGAGGAAGCACCAAAAGATGAAGAGCCTTTCACTTATGTAGAACAGATGCCTTCCTTTCCTGATGGAACGGAAGCGATGTATAAATACATCTACGATAAAATCAAATACCCTGCGATCGCCCGTGAGAATGGGATCTCAGGCCAGGTCATAGTGCAGTTTGTTGTTTCCAAAGAAGGTGATATTTCAAAGGCCAAAGTCGTACGCGGTATTGGTGGTGGATGTAATGAAGAAGCATTGCGGGTCGTCAATGGTATGCCTCGCTGGAAGCCCGGTAAACATAATGGACGGGCTGTGCCTGTTACATTTACTTTGCCGATCAAATTTGTACTTCAGTAACGAATGGATGTCAGCAGGATCAGACAGGTTTTCCTTTTAATACTGGGGTTGACATATATCGGTTTAGGGTTTTTTATTTTTTTGAAAAAAATCATTGAAACTCCGTGGGGAGAAATCCTGGGACTCTTATTTGCAAGCTATGGTTTGTGGAGAGTGTACAGGTCCTTACAAAAGAATTAAACGGCTTACCAAACATCAATAAAATCAGGTCTGATCACCTTTTAACGGGGTCAGACCTTCTTATTAATGGGATATTAACTCGTCTTAACACGGACTTAACTTCCTGATTTGTTATAGATTACGTCATACATATGACAATTGATCCAACCCAAATAATGTCTAATCGTCTTCTGCATATTTTACCTCTTTGCCTGCTGGTAATAATGGCCTGCGTGAAAAAACCGGAGAACATGGTTGGCCCTACGATCGGTCACCTTGATATCCTGGCAGATGAAAGTCTTCGCTATATCATTGAGCAGGAAGAAGATATTTTCGAAAAGACCTATAAGTATGCAGATATTGAAATTCACTATCTGCCTGAATACGATCTGTTTAAAAGATTTATGACCGACACTTTTAAATCGGCGATTATTTCGCGGGCTTTGACAGGAGACGAACGGCAGTATTTTATTACTAATGGAGTGACACCGCGTGAATATGCATTTGCAACCAGTGCTCTTGCCTTCATCACGAATGAAAATCCGAAAGACACTGCATTCACGTATGAACAGATACTGGAATTATGGAATAATACTGAATCGGGGAAAATCTTTGTCATTGAAAATGCGAAGTCAGGTATTGCATATGAGGTGATGCGTTTATTGAACACAACAAATCTGCCATCTCATTTCTATGCATTGAAAGATAAAAAAGAGGTAATTCAATATCTGCAGGCGCACGATAATGCTATAGGCATCGTTGACTGGAGTGACATCAGTGACAGTGACAATCCCGATGCAAAAAATATACTGTCAGGTGTAAATTTGCTGGGCATTTCAAGACCGGTGGATTCGATTCAAAATGGTTTTATCAAACCGTATCAATATAATCTGCAGGATCGTCAATATCCACTGACCCGCGATCTGTATTTTATCAGTACCACTGGCATGAGTGATGTGGGAATGGGATTTGCCACATTTATTGCCGCTGAGATCGGACAAAAAATTATCCTGAAAGCAGGATTGTTGCCAAAATATCAGTTTGAACGCATCATCGAGATGGGTTCTACTAAAGATATCAAAGTCGTAAAATGAACCGTTCAGGACATCCACTTGTTGCATTTTTGCAATTTCCATTACTAAACATCTTTAAAATGAAACAAATACTATTTGCATGCATCTTCTCTTTATTCTGTACCCTTGGGTATAGCCAGATCGTGGAAGGTATCAAGCATCTCGAAAATGAAAACTATGCTGCCGCAACGGAAGCATTCAATCAGGCTTGTAAGGCAGATTCAAAAAATGGGGTTGCTCACTACTGGATAGGTGAAGTAGCCTTTGCGCAGGAAGATTATGCAGGCGCTGAGAAATCATATAAAAAAGGTGTTGAAGCCGGAAACTGCGCTGAATGTTATGTAGGGCTTGGTAAGCTCATGCTTAATAAAGGCAATGTGGCCGAAGCTGAGAAAAATTTTGAACTGGCAAAACGCATTGATAAAAAGAAAGCCAGCACATATGGTTTGATCGGAGATGCATATCTCTACTCCAAAACTCCAAATGCGACTAAGGCGATCGAAAATCTCGGTAATGCGAGGGATATGGATCCGAAAAATGCTGTCTACTGGGCGCATCTTGGAGATGCCTTCATTCTAATCCGGGACAATGGTCAGGCAATGTCAGCTTATGAAGATGCGATTGTCAAAGATCCAACCAATTCAGAGGCATACATTAAGATGGCTCGTATCTGGTCAGCCGCCAAGCAAACTGATCTTGCTATTGAAAAACTGGAAAAAGCAATTGAGCTTTCTCCGAATGATGCAAGGCCGATCAAATTCCTTTATGAATTATACATCAGCAAGCGTCAGTATAGTAAAGTTGTACCACTGCTTGAAAAATATATTTCACTTGCCGGGAAAGATAATGAAGCGAAAGTGCGTCTCGTGAAGTTCTTAACCTTTCAGGCAAAGGACTACGAACGTGCTATTATTGAAGGTGAAAAACTGATGGCATCGAATGTCAATGATTATACACTGCATCGTTGGTTAGCCTGGTCTTACACCGGCATGGCAAAACAATTGGAAACAGATCGCGAGTCAGGGCAAGAATATGATACTGTGTTAGTGAAATCACACTACTGCAAGGGTCTTGAAAATAGCAAGAAGTTATTCGATGCTGTCGGTAAAGATAATTCCAGGAAGGCTTTCCCAGAAGATTATGACTTTTGGGCACTAGCTGCACTGAAATGTGGTAGCCTTGATGATGCTGCACATATCTACAGGAAATATATTGAACTGGATTCCACCCGCGCTGGTGAGATTTATTCAATCCTTGCCAAGACTTATTACGACTCCACTCGATATGATCAGGCTATTAATTATTACAATCGTAAAATGGAGACAAAGTCTTTATCAAATGCCGAAGAGTATTACCT
>JALYSC010000360.1 GCA_030855005.1 Bacteroidota bacterium
TGCTGAGATGCGTCCCTATGTCGAAGATCTCTCTCGCATAGCTAATGTGCCTCTGATTGTTTTTCCAAATGCAGGGTTACCTAATGAACTCGGTGGATATGATCAAACCGCAGAAGTGATGCGTGATCTGCTTTATGAATTTGGCCAGAGTGGTTTTTTCAATATCACAGGTGGATGTTGTGGTACTACACCGGATCATATTCGTGCGATTGCTGATGCAGTCAAAGATTTATCACCTCGTGTTATTCCGGAAGGAAGTCCATACACTCAATTAAGTGGTATGGAACCACTGACCATTCGGCCTGAAAGTAATTTTGTCAACATCGGTGAACGTACGAATGTCACTGGTTCTTCAAAATTTGCAAAACTGATCAGGGATAATAAATATCCTGAAGCGTTGAGTGTAGCATTACAGCAAGTTGAAGCAGGGGCACAAATCCTTGACATCAACATGGATGAAGGATTGCTCGATTCGAAGCAGGCCATGATGGACTTTCTTCATCTCATGGGTTCTGAGCCTGATATCGCGAAGCTTCCATTCATGATTGATTCATCTAAGTGGGAAGTGATTGAAGCCGGCCTTCAGTGTGTGCAGGGCAAATGTATTGTCAATAGTATTTCACTGAAAGAAGGTGAGGCACCATTTATTCACCAGGCTAAATTAGTCCGTCGTTATGGTGCTGCAGTAGTGGTCATGGCATTTGATGAGCAAGGGCAGGCAGATACCATTGAAAGAAAAGTATCTATCTGTCAACGTGCCTATAAAATACTTACTATTGATCTAGGATTCCCACCACAAGACATCATTTTTGATCCGAACATATTTGCCATTGGTACAGGTATAGCTGAACACAATGAATACGCTATCAATTTTATCGAAGCGACAAAACAAATCAAACAACTTTGTCCCGGTGCCAAGATCAGTGGTGGTGTAAGTAATATTTCATTCTCTTATCGGGGCAATAATGCAGTACGTGAAGCCATGCATGCTGCATTTCTATACTACGCAATTCGTGCAGGTATGGATATGGGTATTGTCAATGCAGGACTGATTGAAGTGTATGAAGAAGTGGAACCAGAATTACTAAAAAAAGTAGAGGATGTAATTTTCAATCGTCATCCTGATGCGACGGAAGCATTAACGAATTATGCCGAGGCTGTTAAATCAGTTGGTAAAGTAATTCAACGTGAACAGGCATGGCGAGAATTGAATGTGCAGGAACGATTAAAGCATGCGCTTGTGCGCGGGATATCAGAGTATGTGGTAGAGGACACAGAAGAAGCAAGAAAACTGTATGCGCGACCACTGGAAGTGATTGAGGGCCCGCTGATGGATGGAATGAATGTGGTGGGCGAATTGTTCGGTACAGGTAAAATGTTTCTTCCACAAGTTGTGAAAAGTGCGCGTGTCATGAAAACGGCTGTGGCACACCTTACCCCATTTATCGAAGCTGAGAAGAAAGCAGGTGAGCAAAGTACTAAAGGAAAAATATTAATGGCCACTGTCAAAGGGGATGTGCATGACATTGGAAAAAATATAGTTGGTGTAGTGTTGGCTTGTAATAATTATGAAATTGTAGACCTCGGCGTCATGGTGCCGGCTGATAAAATCCTACGGATAGCACGTGAACAAAAAGTAGATGTGATAGGACTCAGCGGACTGATCACTCCTTCACTTGATGAAATGGTGCATGTTGCTGCAGAGATGGAACGTGAAGGTTTCGTTTTACCACTATTGATTGGTGGAGCAACTACCTCAAGACTTCATACAGCACTCAGAGTTGAGCCGAAATACCAAAGCGGTCCTGTCATCCATGTCCTCGATGCATCCAAATGCGTTGGGGTGGTATCAGCCATTCTATCGCAGGACACTGAAAAGCGTGATCTCTTCCTGAGTGAAACACGAAAAGGATATGCACAGATTAGACTAGCACGTGAAGGAAAAAATACAAAGCGATTTATTTCGCTTGAAGCGGCCAGAGCAAATCGTTATCTACCCAATTGGAGTACATACACTCCTCCTGTACCGAAGAAGACCGGTGTGTGGCAATTAAATAACTACGATCTCAACGAATTGCGGGCGTATATAGACTGGACACCCTTTTTCTCGAGTTGGCAATTAAGTGGAAAATATCCTGATATACTCACTGATCCCATTGTTGGTACAGAAGCCACAAAGCTGCTGAAAGATGCAAATGATATGCTTGATCAGATGATTGTAGAGAAATGGATCACTGCGAATGGAGTGGTTGGCATCTTCCCTGCTAATAGTGATGTCGATGATATCATTATCTATGCTGATGAAAATAAAAACGATGTGTTGATGCGGGTACATCATCTTCGTCAGCAGGTCGCGAAGGCCACAGGACAGTATAATTATGCATTGTCTGATTTTGTAGCTCCTGTTTCCAGTGGCAAGTCTGATTATGTTGGAGGTTTTGCAGTGACTGCCGGTCTGGACATTGAAGAGAAAGTCAAAGCTTTTGAAGCAGTGCATGATGATTACAGTGCCATACTCCTTAAGGCGTTAGCTGACCGTTTTGCAGAAGCATTTGCAGAAAGAATGCATGAGCGGATCAGAAAAGAATGGTGGGGTTATGCATCAGCTGAAACATTGCCAAATGAAGCTTTAATACAAGAAAAATATCAGGGTATTCGCCCTGCTCCAGGTTATCCCGCTTGTCCTGATCATACAGAGAAGACTTTACTATTTGATTTACTACAAGTCAATGGGCAGACCGGAATATTTCTTACCGAAAGCATGGCCATGTATCCTGCTGCCAGTGTAAGCGGTTGGTATTTCTCACATCCGGAGAGTAAATATTTTCCTGTCACAGGGATTGACAAAGATCAACTGAACGATTACGCACGTCGCAAAGGAATGACAACTACTGAAATGGAGCGATGGCTGGGTCCCTTACTTTGAAATTGAAAAACTTCTTTTGATTAAGTAAGACTAATGGTATAAACTATAGTGTTAATTCTGTAACACAATACTTTCTTATTATTATCAACTTTACTTATTGCTTTTAGCCAATAATAACCGGTGTAATTCGGATTGTTGTTTACTGTCCGGAAGTACCATTTTAGTTTGCGACCAATCATCCAATCATGACAGCAAGAGAAAATAATAATGATGGTGTTATTTCATCAGGATCCAGCGAAAGTTATTGGCTCGATTGTACTCCACAACCAAAGGGTGCCAAGCAATTACGAGAGAATATACATGCTGATGTGGTCATAGTTGGCGGAGGACTTGCGGGCATGAGTGTCGCTTATACACTGGCAGATGCCGGTAAAAAAGTTGTTGTAATAGAAGATGGATTAATTGGAAGTGGTGAAACCGGTCGTACAACAGCTCAACTAGTTACAGCATTAGATGATCGGTACGCAGATCTTGAAAAAATCTATGGGGAAGAAGATACGCGAATGATTGCAGACAGTCATAAAGCTGCCATAACGTTTGTAGAAAAAACCATCATCAAAGAAAATATTGATTGTCAGTTTCTCAAACTTTCCGGCTATCTGTTCAGACATCCATCTGATGATCCGGATTCACTCAAAGAAGAACTTGCTGCTGCTACACGTGCAGGTATTGAAGTCAGAGAGATTGACCATGTGCCCGGCATTCCAAACATCAATGAACCGTGCCTTGAATTTTTGAATCAGGCTCAATTTCATCCACTCTTATATCTCCAGGGTCTTGTCAATGCCGTAGAGAAGAGAGGAGGCAAAATCTTTACTGAGACGCATGCTGATAAAATTAATCATGAAGGCATCACTACGTCAGAAGGGTTTACAGTCAAGGCCAATCATGTAGTAGTGGCTACCAACACACCAGTTAATAATCTTGTGGCCATGCATCTTAAGCAGACCGCGTACAGAACCTATGTCATTGCAGGCCTTGTGAAAAAGTATGTGCTACCGACATCTTTGTGGTGGGACACTGGAGATCGTACTGTAGATAGTACAACCCCTCCTTATCACTATATCAGACTTCAAC
>JALYSC010000361.1 GCA_030855005.1 Bacteroidota bacterium
GGTAGGAACACTTATTTTTACCACATCACCGATGGATAGGGCTATGAAAAATATAGAAAGCATCTTCGATACAAACCGCGACTTCCTCGAGAAGTCAGCCTTTGGAGTTTGTCAGCAACTCGGTGAATGGATGCGCATACAACCGACACGGATACGGATGTATTTTATCTATGCTTCATTCGTCACTTTCGGCTCCCCATTTGTCCTCTATTTAGTCATGGCTTTTTGGCTTAACATCAGGAAGTATATTTTGACAAGGACTAATCAGATTCTCTCGGATTAGGGTTAGAGAGTAAGAGAGTAAGAAGCGTAAGAGACACTACGATATCACTAACCACTCATATTTGTGCCCTCGTTTTCTTCAGCTGCGCCTGGAAAACGGTCTCGGCGTTCTACAATCAATCGTTTCTGCGAAACATCTTTCTTCCGAATGATGCTGAGCTGTAGCAAAAGGATTCGGGTGCAGGTCGAAGCACGCCGGGTGTGTTTAGGAAATTGGAAACGGAGGGACCGTTTTTTGCGCAATTTAAAAATGAGGGCAGAAATTTCACAACTCACAACTCACAACTCACAACTCACAACTCACAACTCAATTTTTAAAAGCATAAGACACAATATTACTTCCCATTTGTAGCGCTTTCTGTCGAACCTCTTCAGGGTCCTTATGCACTTCAGGATCTTCCCATCCATCTCCAAGGTCACATTCGAAAGAATAGAAAATGACTACGCGACCTTCATAGACAATTCCAAAACCTTGGGCAGGACCCCCATCGTGTTCGTGGATTTTAGGAAGGCCTGATGGAAAATTATATTTCTGATGATAAATCGGATGTTCAAAAGGTAATTCCGCGAGGCTTAATTCAGGGAAAACCTGCTTGAGGGCTACACGGATATATGGATCCATGCCGTAGTTATCGTCAACGTGAAGGAAGCCACCACCGATCAGGTAGTTACGGAGATTCTCAGCTTCTGCTGGAGAGAATACAACATTGCCATGACCTGTCATGTGTACCCATGGGTAGTTAAAGAGATCAGCGCTCCCTACCTCAACCGTAGCATAATCTGTGTTGAGGTCCGTACCAAGATTGGAGTTGCAATATTTTGCCAGGTTGGTGAGCGAAGTTGGATTGGCGTACCAGTCACCACCCCCTGCATATTTTAATAAAGCAAATTTTAAAGTTGGCTCTTCAACTGCTGATGAATTGAATAATGTGAAAAGCGATAGAATCAGTGTATAAATCATAATGTGTATTTCATTTCATTGAGTAAGTGAATATCGGAACATGCTTTTATGACGGCCGTTTCGACTCTTAGCCGGAAGGGGCCTAGTGATGTTAGTTTAACACTTGCTTCCAGCATTGCTTTAATTTCATCTTCTGAAAATCCACCTTCAGGACCTACAAGCAATACAACGTCCTGCCCACCAGAATAATTTTCAAAGATGGGACGACTTTCAGGATCCTGATGACAGGCAAGAATAAGAAGATCAGGATTCATGCTCCTCAATTCACTGATATATTTTCCCGGAGTCATCTTATCCTTTAAAAGAGGAAACCTGCTCTTTCGTGATTGTTTTGCAGCTCCGGTCATAATCTTCTCGATACGATCCATTCTAATCCTGTCACGTTCCCCATGGTGGCAATCCAGGAAGGTAATTTCATCTACGCCTAGTTCGGTGAGTTTTTCAATAGCCATTTCGGTGCGATCCATACTCTTAGTCGGAGCAAAGGCAACTGAAAGCCGGTAGGATCGCGGATTATGAAACACCGTACTCACATCTTCTATCAGTTCAATCTGACCTTTTTTAGGTTCGGCTTCCCGAATCTGCCCAACCATACACAAACCCCAGCCGTCCGTCAGGATCAATAATTCGTCAACTCGCAGACGGAGGACAACATTGCAATGATGCCATTCATCTCCCTCCAGTCGAAGGATATCGCCTACTCGTCCTAATGGCCTGTTATATTGCCACGGAAGGGAATTTACCCTCATATTTTGCCTAATTTCGCCCTTTCGTATTGAAACATATCAGCCAAAACTATCGTTTTGATCACCATCTTCAAGTTTAATTCACCAAATTTTCCATTTACATGGGTGTTATAACAATGATAGCTCAGCTAATCCTGAGCCTCTCCATATTAGTTGTATTGCATGAACTTGGCCACTTTGCCCCGGCCAAATGGTTTAAGACCAAGGTTGAAAAATTCTATCTCTTTTTCGATGTCAAATTCGCCCTTTTTAAAAAGAAAATTGGAGAAACGGAATACGGTATTGGTTGGCTGCCTTTAGGAGGTTATGTCAAAATCGCAGGGATGGTGGATGAGAGTATGGACCTCGAGCAAATGAAACTACCTCCTCAGCCATGGGAATTCAGATCAAAGCCGGCATGGCAGCGTCTGATTATCATGCTTGGTGGAGTTACTGTCAACTTCATTCTTGGCTTTTTGATTTTCGGTATGATGTTGTGGGTCTATGGTAAGCAATATCTTCCGAATGATAAAGTCGAGTATGGATTGCATCCGGATTCGCTTGGTGTAGCAATGGGATTTGTGCAAGGAGATCGTCTGGTCTCTATTGGCGGAGAGCCCGTAACTGAATTTTCACCTGCTGTATTGCGAAGAGAAGTGGTACTCAATAATGCACGTGAAGTGGTGGTGATGCGTGATCGTCAGGAAGTAGCCCTACAGGTAGATCAAAAGTATGTAACCATCCTTGCTTCGAATGAGTATAAAGACTTTCCTGTCATAGAACCACTTATGCCATTTGGCATAGGTAAGGTATCAGATGGATCTAACGCTGCTAAAGCAGGTCTTCAAAAAGGTGATAAAATTGTAGCGGTTGACGGTACACCAACTTTATTCTTACATGAAGTGATGAAAACTTTTTCAGCCTCAAAAGGAAAGTCTGTTCGTCTCGGCTATGTGCGCAATAGTGTAGCGGGTGAAACTAATGTGGATATTGATTCGAATGGACGTATTGGCATCAATTTAGAAAATTGGACTGACCTTGGATGGACTGCGAGAAAAGATTATTCATTAGCGCAAGCCATACCTGCAGGTTTCAATGAGGGTGTTGCTTTCATGGGTGATTGGTTTAAAGGCATTGGTAAAATATTTCAGGGCAGTGTCAAAGCAAAGGATAGCCTAGGTGGATTCATCTCTATTACCAAGCTCTTTAATACAACCTGGGACTGGGAATCATTTTGGCGGATTACAGGGATTTTATCTTTCATCCTCGCGATAATGAATCTTCTTCCGATTCCTGCACTTGACGGTGGGCACGTTATGTTCCTCTTATGGGAAGTTGTGACGGGTAAGAAGCCGGGTGATAAGTTTATGGAATATGCCACCTATGTAGGTTTTGCATTGGTGCTTGGCTTATTGGTCTTTGCAAATGGCCTCGACGTCATGAGGTTGTTTGGGAAATAATAAACCTATTAAATCTTCAGTCAGGTGGTAGCATTTACGGAGGCAATCAGCAGATAGTCATCCGGAGCGATTTTTTCAAAAATATCTTAGCTTTGGGTCCCTCGAAAGAGAGGTGCTTTTAACAAATTGCCAGAGTGGCGGAATTGGTAGACGCACTGGACTCAAAATCCAGCGTTCGCAAGGATGTGCGGGTTCGACTCCCGCCTCTGGTACGTTTCAGTTAATAGTTATTAGCTAACAACTAATAGTTTTAGGACAGGTCCAACTTTTAGTTGTTAACTATTATCTGTTAACTTTTTTATTGCCGAAGTGGTGGAATTGGTAGACACGCACGTTTCAGGGGCGTGTGTTCGCAAGGACATGGGGGTTCGAGTCCCCCCTTCGGCACTTTCCTCCGGAAAGTAAAAGAGGATCCCGCCGTCATGAATTGATTGAATGAAATGAAATTCAATTCATGGAAGCGGGAAGTCCCCCCTTCGGCACTCCCAGATTTTTGACCCTGAAGGGGTCACATTTCCGTAACCACGTGTGCAACCCGTGGCAGGAAAAAAAAGCCCTCTCACATGTTT
>JALYSC010000362.1 GCA_030855005.1 Bacteroidota bacterium
GAAATTATTTAAAAATGATTTTCCGCAGATTTGATCCTCGCAAAAAAAAAATAACTAATAGACTTTGATTGCACTAAATATTCAGCCACTAATTATACTAATTACTCAAATTAGATTCAAAGAAAATAGCCACTGATGGTTCGACAGCTCAACACATCCTCGTTCTCAGATCACCAACCGTTACACAGATTGGCACTGATTTTATCAAACCAACTATATAGATTCAACTGTTAAACCTACAAGCCGTCCACCGTTCACCGTTCACTGTTCTCCGCTTGCCCTGAGCCTGCACATGGATGGGTGCTAGCGGTCGAAGGGTCCACCGTTTTTTAAGCCTATAGCCCTATTAACTATCCCATGATCATGGTATTTACTTGACTTATCTGTTCATCTACTTTTGATTCATCGATTTTACTTTTTTCTCAATAACATAAATCACTAAAATCCTTGAATTATGAATCGTCTTTCTCAATTAGTTCGTACAGCCGGTCTGTCAGTTTTATTCCTGTTTTGTATCACGCTTTACAAGTCAGGCACAGGACAGTCCTGAATACAAAAAAGCCGTCCAGGAAATTAAAGATCAATTTGGTACCGTCCCGATGATGTTTGAAGTATTTCCAAAATATGCACTGGCAGGTGCGTGGGAAAACTTCAAACAAATGAGTAGCTCTAACAGTAAAATCCCCCCTAAATACCGCGAGCTCCTCCAACTCGCTGTTGCTGCGCAGATACCTTGCCAGTATTGCATCTACTTCCATACGTCGGCAGCTAAGGCTTTTGGAGCTACTGATGAAGAAATACAAGAGGCAGTAGCGCAGGGAGCCCAGACACGTCATTGGAGTATGATCCTGCAAGGAAATCAGATCAGTTTCGAAGAATTCAAAAAAGAGTTTGACACTGCCATGAAGTACATGGCCACCCAGGCGAAGAAGTAAATTGCAATACCCCATCAGTAACTGTCAGTTGCCGGTTCTCATTAGAGTACGTGAGGACTGGCAACTGATATTACGAAAAGTCCTTTTAGCACACACGGCGCCAGGTATCTTATAGGATTCAATCCATCAATGGAAGATTTCCATAGGATACAAGTTCCAATCGCCGATATTGCTGTGACAAATTCTGAATGAATGTTGCCTTCATGGCTCCTTTCTTATGGTGCAACAAATCGTAATAATAATCAAATTCACTTATGGGGAACCAAACTGTTACCTTTTGGAAATTAATATCAATAATTGGGTTTTGTGTATTTGCAAAGGTGTCTGTAGAAAATGGAGTTGGATGTGATTCATTTGACTTCCTGATTCTGGATTTCCATTTAAAGAAATGGTTCGTTGGAAGATGGGTTTATGGCTTGGACCAATGCGAGTGTGGAGAATATGCTCCACAAAATAGGATTTGACTATCATAACCTGGTTGATATCAGTCTGGGAGTTGAGTGAAAAGGTCATTCCGATTAATAATGTCAAGAGTAAATTGGCAGGTTTCATGATTTTTTTGTTTTGTGAGTAATATTTTCTATCAATTTACGAAGCATAAACGGAAATTGCCAAGTGGCTGTCGCACGAATCTTTTTAGCTATTAATAAGGGAAATATTTGAGCATAACATTTTTTATTGATTAGATACATGCAATCGAACTATTTTGATTACTCATTTTGACAAAGGACAATCAGATTTTCGATGCTTATATTTGTCAAAAACCATACATGAAAGCAGTATATCGTTCCGCCACAGAGGCGATGAAGGCGATTAAAAGTAATTCCCGGATCTTTCTGCATGGAAGTGCTGCCACTCCGATACATCTTATCAAGGCACTGTTCGAAAGAAAGGCTGACCTCAAAGATATTGAACTCATCAGCATCACTACTTTGGGGTCGAACCTTTTTAATCCGGAAGATTTCGATGGCGGTTTTTTTATCAATTCATTGTTCGTCTCCGAAAACACGAGGCGAATTGTGAATAGCGAACATGGTGATTATGTCCCGGTGTTTCTCAGTGAGATTCCGCAGTTGTTTGACAGGGGGATCATGCCAATTGATGTCGCGCTTATTCATGTATCCCCTCCTGATAAGCATGGATTTTGTTCATTAGGTACCTCAGTGGATATAGCCAGGTCTGCTTTCCGAAATTCAAAACATATTATTGCGCAGGTCAATCAGCAGATGCCTAGGACACATGGTGATGGCATTATTCATATTTCAGAAATTGATTCGCTGGTGG
Source organism: Bacteroidota bacterium (assembly GCA_030855005.1). Lineage (GTDB taxonomy): Bacteria > Bacteroidota > Bacteroidia > Chitinophagales > Saprospiraceae > Opimibacter. Next base: position 2,220 of record JALYSC010000362.1, read on the forward strand.
AGATAAATGAACCTCTTCCTGAAGTGAGTTATAGTTTAAAACTGAATGATACTACCCTTGAAATAGGTCGTCTTTGTGCCGGGCTGATTGATGACCGATCGACATTGCAGATGGGGATCGGTGGTATACCTGATGCAGTGTTATCATTCCTTCACCATCATAAAGATTTGGGAGTGCATACGGAGATGTTTTCGGATGGACTGCTTCCACTGATTGAGAAAGGAGTGATCACCAACAGGTATAAGAAAAAGCATCCGGGAAAAATCATTACATCATTTGCCATTGGTTCGCGGAAGTTGTATGACTTTATTGATGATAATCCGCAGGTGGGATTTCTGACGATCGATTATGTCAATGATACTAGAGTGATTCGATCCAATCCCAAAGCGGTGTCTGTTAATTCAGCGATTGAAATTGATATAACCGGACAGATATGTGCAGATTCTATCGGGACCTATCAATATTCCGGAGTCGGCGGGCAGATGGATTTTATGAGGGGTGCTGCTTTATCAGATGGGGGCAAGCCGATTATTGCCATGCCTTCCACTACCCACAATGGCGAATCGAAGATTGTTCCGTTGCTGAAGGCCGGTGCAGGTGTAGTGACTACCCGAGCGCATGTGCATTATGTAGTGACAGAATATGGTGTTGCTAATTTATTTGGCTTGAATTTAAAACAACGTGCGATTGCGTTAATGAATATTGCACATCCGCAGCATCGGGAGTGGCTGGAGCGAGAGATTATTCAGCGCTTTGGGAAGTAATCAAGTATGTCAATTAAATTGGAGCGGAAGATCGTATGATATTATAAGGTATGTCCCTCGCAATATTTATGATTTACTTAAGGTCACTTTCAATAATTCTACCAGTACCTGCAGATTGGAAGGCTTCACGATAAATCCTGTCGCACCCAGCTTTTTAGCCTCTTCTATCGTTGCCGGATTATCGGTGGTGGAATATATGTATACGGGTGTTTCCCGGAACCGATCCATCTTTCTGATCTCTGCGAGGCATTGTAGTCCATTCATCCTCGGCATGTTGTAATCGATGAAAACGTAATCGGGTTGAAAATTTTCGTCGGACATGATCATGCTGAGTCCGTTTTCGCCATCTTTAGCATATGCACATTCATTTGACAGGTCCAGTTTTTTCAATGCGATTGAAAAAAACTCCTGGTCATCAAAGTCGTCATCAATTAAAAAAACGTAAGGCATGATGTAGGTTAAAGACTAAACTGGATTTATCACCTAGCCAATAATACTATTCCAGGGATTTTGTTTAGAAATCTTTCATAACAGAAAGTAGTGATCGCATTTAACTTCTTTACCTAAAGAGGTTAATCTTATGGATCAAAAATGTTTTACTAATGCTGAAAACTAAATCTCAAGAAAAAAGAGAAAGGGGCAAAAAACCCTGCTGATTTAGGAGTGGGCCCACCTGGAATCTTCCGTTCAGCGGGAGAGGCACCTATTGTCCCGATGGATCGGGAGAGTCAAATGCTTTTAATAATTTCTATTAGGAGTGCTCGTTGGATCGGATCGTTAATAATTTTTTCTATAAACTTTCTGCTCTTCATTCGTTTCACGTAAAGCTCTGTTTTGCGAGCTAAAGAATATGTATCGAATGGTATAAGCAGCCGAATTTCCCAATCGCTCGACTGCGAGGTAAAATGTACACCGTAGAAGGAAGAATTATGTTTTTGCAAGCGGGATTGAATATCATCAGCAGTAATGCCTGAATAATATCGGTCAATAGAAGGACTGTACAATACATAAAA
>JALYSC010000363.1 GCA_030855005.1 Bacteroidota bacterium
CCAATTTAATATCGCTGGAGAGAAGGTTCTGGATCAGGCTTGTAGAGAACATTACGGTGCTAGTGGATGGAGAGGAACCGATGCACTTCATTGTAGGACAAGAGCTATTTGGGATCCCGAAATGATATATATAAGTGTCAACAGACCTCCCGCCGAAGTAGCTTTCGAGAAAAGTTATACCATTGACATGATCATCAAAGATTATAGTGGCAGGGGATTTTTACCTGATCAGATCAATCTAATGTGGCGTAAATCAGGCGAAATGAAATGGAATGCAAGCACCATTATTAAAACAGATCTGGATGATCATTTTAAATCAACTATTCCCGAGAATAATTCAGGCACGACGATCGAATATTATATTGATACGAAAAGTATATCAGGCAACAGTCAAACCATGCCTGTCGTTGCACCGGATGGATTTTATTCGTTCAAAATAACAGATCGCAGGAAGTGATCAAATTTATTAGAAGTATAATAATCATACCCGATCCGTCAAAAAAGAGGAATGAAGATTTACATGATTTTAATAATTCATCTGTTGTGCATTTCAGTTGTCCACTCACAGAAAACTGATTACCTGAAGATGCGCAAACAGGCTTATATGACTTCATGTGGCAATATAAGTCAAGTAGATATCGAGCGGTCTCTTGACAATCTTGCATCGCTGGATACCTTCAATATGAAGAATCTCGACGCGTATTATGAAGACAAAGCCACTTGTTACTGGCTGCTGAGTAATCAGCATCCTGAGTATCTGGATGTCGTTATTGCTCTTAATCAGAAGGCCCTTTATCATTCACCTGACCACACTAAAGCCTTATATAACCTTGCTTTCGCCTACAAACGAAAAAGTGATTGTCCTCAAGCGTTAGAATTTGCAAACCTGTATAAAGACAGGACCCAGTCAAAATACTGGTTGCAAGACACTCAATTAGAATAACTTATCCTCAAATGCCATCCCTAAGATTGAAGAACCAATTTTTGAGTTATTTTTGGATATGAATCGGACTCATTTCTTTACATTTTACATTGCCTGCCTCTTTTCAATTAGCAATGCCACAGGTCAACAAGTTTTTCAGTCGAAACACTATGGTGGACCAGGTACGATCTATTTATACAATCGGATAGCCGGTATTCTGCCGTTTGCAGATTTAACAGCATCAGGTCCGGATCAGACATGGGATCTGAGTGAATTCAATGCGCTCAACACGCATGCCAATGAGATTGTAACTCCTTCGTCTGCAATTGATCAATTTACTTTCCTGACGATTTGTGCTCTAAGTGGTGTATCTCCGTTAGAGTGCTTTGGTGTTTGGAGCAGTACAGATCAGGCGCTCTTGTTGCGGGATTCCATTTCATTATTGGGATTGACCCTTAACAACCTGCAACGATACCAGGAAAAAACAAATAGCCAGCTTTTAGAGAACTTCTTTGGATTTACTGTTGATTTTAATGGTACTCCAACAACGGCGGTTATAGTATACCAGGATCCGGATCTCATCCTCCAATTTCCTGTCGAATATGAAGATTCCTGGACTTCTCATATTAATTGGGCTCTGGACCTTTCAGCAACAGGCATGAATATAATGTATTCATCAGATCAGACCAGAACCACTGAGGTGGATGCATGGGGTGATGTCATTACTCCATTTGACACTTTTACCAATGTCATCAGAGTGCGCTCTGAGATACATCATCTCGATTCCCTCGCGACAGATACTATTACCATTCCGGTGGACATCACCCAAGTTGAATACATGTGGTACGATACAGCATATAAATTACCGGTTCTAATTGCAACTGGAATTAAAACAGATTCTATTGAAACGATCAATCTTGTACAATATATTTATGAAGCAACTTGTCCGACGCCAACCTGGACAGTGGATTCAGGAGAGGATGTGTATTATTTGGATGCTAACGGCAGTGTTAATGTAGACTTCATTGTTTCGCAAGACAATGCTGATGAATTTACCTGGGATTTTGCTGATGGCGAAACAGCTATCACTGATGGGACTACCACGCATACTTATAATCTAGCGGGTACATATGCTGTCGCAGTATCAGGTTGTATGACAAATTGCCTTCCATTAAACACCTGCACTTTCGCGATCATTGATTTTGAAATTATAGATACTATTACATCCGTCAATATTGTCCCGGGAGAGGAATTAGGAATTAAGCTTTTCCCAAATCCTGCCAACAATAATCTGACGATTGACATACCGGTCATATTAGGAAATCAACAATATCAGATCATCGATATCACCGGACGCCAATGCATGAATGGATATATTACTGCAGGGAAATCAACCATTAGCACACAAGCGCTGCAAGAGGGTGTCTATACCATCAATCTATATGATGCACTTAGGAATACGGTTACAATGGCAATAATGCGATTTGTGGTGGCTCATTGATCATTCTCTTTGGTACCTCGCAGTGAGCGATTTTTAGAATGTTGATCATTTCAGTTAGCTCCACCCTCACTCATTTCCTCCTCGCTAAATGAGCGGTCCCTGCGTTCTCCACTCACTTGTTTCTGCGAAACATCGTTGTTACGAAACGCCGGGGGTTTGAATAAAATCACATACAAACCACCCAGGGTTTTTTATGCTGACGTTCCCATTAGGAACAAAGTTGTAAAAACACAGGGACCGTTTTCTGCGCAGCGAAATCGAGGGCAGGGAGTCTGAAACAACCGGAACTGCACTTTTGCTCTTACATTTGGATTTCATAAAACCAATTATAATGACGACTAAATCAAAATGGGTTATTGATCCTGCTCACTCTGCAGCAGGATTCAAAGTAAAACACCTTATGATAACTAATATCAGAGGAACTTTTACCGAGTATGATGCAAGCATCTACACAACAGGAGATGATTTATTGACCTCTGAAATAGATCTATGGATCAATGCCGCAACTATTAATACGGGAAGTCCTGACAGAGATACTCACCTTAAAAGTGCAGATTTCCTGGATGTCGAACAATTTCCACAAATCCATTTCACAGGCAACACTTACGAACCTGTAGATAATGATGGCAGCTATAATCTGCATGGAGATCTGACTATCAAGGGAATCACCAAAAGAATCAAACTTGAGATTGAATTCGGTGGTGTGATGAAAGATCCATGGGGAAATGCAAAAGCCGGAGTTACAGTCAATGGAAAAGTAAACAGGAAGGATTGGGGTCTCAACTGGAACGCCGCACTGGAAGCCGGAGGAGTTTTAGTAGGAGATGAAGTAAGAATCGAATGTGAATTTCAACTCAGCAAGTCAAACGAAATCGAGGAATAATTTTTAAAAAAAATAGGGCACGCGTTCTCCTTCGCATGCCCATCACATTCAAAACAAACTCAAGCACGATATATATATCTTATTCAAATAAGGTTTATGTGAATTGATATAATGTACATGTTTTCCTATGCACCAAGGGTAAAATGATTTTAAGTTTTTTTTATACTTTAATGGAACCTCCAAAAAACTGGACTAAACATTTTCTCTCTTTCGGGGTAAGCGGCTGAGGAACCAAATGAGAAGTTTTTAAAATTCCTTTAAGTATTGCTCTACCTTATATACTTATATAATAAAATTAGATGATCATGGATTTCGCTTCTTTGCAATAACTACATTCCAGATTTGGATTGTCAACGAAAACCTGCCGTATCACTTTCTGACCTGCTTCTAACTGATTGTTTTTTGTCATTAATATTCCTTCGAGGCATATTGATGCCGGATCTTTCGATCCTGTACGCATTGCTATTGTCAGATGTTCTTTTGATTTGACCATATCTCCCATGTGGAAATAAATCTCTGCGAGCATTCTATTAACATCAATGTTCTTTGGGCGAATGTTGTATTCCTTCATAGCTTGAGCCAATGCTGACTGATCATCATTCATGAGGTGGAGATATACTTTGGATAATTCCAGACTCATCGAGTGCCCTGCTGCTTCATCATCTGCCATCA
>JALYSC010000364.1 GCA_030855005.1 Bacteroidota bacterium
ATATAATGATGATGAAACATTGATCAAGATATCTGCGGAACTAAGCACTTCCTGAAAATGTGCCTCCGTCATACCGAATAGTTTTCCCGATGCAACATCCCTATATGCCCATCTATTTTCCAATCCTGCATCCTCCATGGCTTTCCGCAGATACTCAACACCAAATGAACAATCATCCCAGCGGTCATCGGCACTTTGATACACCGGATAGAGCCTTGTATCTTCAATGTAATAAACATCATGCCCCATCATTTTTAATCCGAGCGGATACTGAATATAATCCCAGGCAGCTCCGCCTGTTGGAAACAACCCGATAAAACCACTGACAACGATCTTTAGATTTTTCATGCGTTTACTTAACTCCCGGTAGGATAATTTATATATGCCTCAATATTGATTTTCTCCATTGTATCTGTCGGTGGCAGATATCTCACAATGCGACCCGGGTTGCCTACGACAACTGCATAAGGAGGCACATCTTCTGATATGACTGATTTACTACCGATGATAGCTCCTCTTCCGATCCTCACGCCCGGCAATATGATAGCTTCAAAACCTACCCAAACATTTTCATCAATAAAGACAGGACGGGGTGTGTCAAATTCCATGTGCCTGTTAGGATTGATTGAAACCGCTTCGAGCAATAGTTTGCGTTGTGTTATGGAAAGAGATGCATGCGTAGGCCAACTATCTGTGATCGTGGAGCCCCAGGAGAACATACAATGGTCCATAATATCAATGCGCAGGTTACAGATGATACGGGTGCATTGAAGCACAACAAATCTACCGATGTTGATCTCTCCGTTGACACCGGTTGTAAAAATCCCATGACCATAATTACCACTTGCAAATCCTAAACGAAATCCTTCTTTACGTTTTGAATAATACGTAGAGAATGAATAGGATGTATCCGGATAGGACATTTCTTCCAATGTAATATTGGAAGGAAGTGATTTTGGATACCAATCATGTTCAATAAAATGATTTCCTGCATCATCCATACCAATTTGCTGCGCTAGTTTTTCATGGATCATGCCAGCGATTTAATTTGTGCCGGATTGCCCGAAACAATTGAACCGGCCGGAACATTTTTTAATACCACTGCACCAGGTTCGATCACGGAGCCCTCGCCAATAGTAACACCTTTGAGTATCGTAGCATTAAATCCAATCCATACATTATCTTCAATAATGACGGGTAGTGATTCAAAGGAGGGTCGCTGTAATTTATTTCCTACAGTGGAAATCATGACCGTGTCCACCATTCGGGCAGCCGGATCCATGGGGTGAAAATCACTATCCACAATAGTAACGCCTCCTGCAATAAAAACATGATTACCAATCAGAATATCTGTGGATGCAATGATAGCTGCACCAGAAATAAAACAATAATCACCAATTGAAATAAAACCATTTGGCTCAGTGGCCAATGCTGGACTCTGAAGTGTAGTGTTGTTTCCAATCCGCAGGCCAGGCTGACGAGCTGAAAAAAATTTCTTGAATGCTGATGATGAATCTATGACCGTATTCTCTCCCACTTCGATATTGAGTGGGATGGGGAAATTACACCAATCACCTTCAATTGCAACACCTGGTTGTAAAAACTGGAAGGCCGATATGGAAATATCATTCATCATACTTTAATCATCTAAGAACGCTACTTGTAATTATAAAGATCAGCATACACGTTGCCTTCCTTGATAAGGTCATCATGCGTACCTTCCTCGGCAATCTTACCATCTTTAATGGCAATAATGATGTCAGCGTGCTTAATCGTTGATAACCGGTGCGAAATAATAATGACGGTATGATTGAGAGCATAGGTCGACAAGGCTTTAAATATTTCACCTTCAGTCTGAACATCCATAGCGGAGGTAGGTTCATCCAGGATAAGTATAGGCGACTGTTTCAGTAATGCTCTGGCCATTGAGATCCGTTGCTTTTCTCCTCCTGAGAGTGAAACACCTCCTTCACTTACTATCGTGTCATAACCTTCCGGAAGCTTCATAATAAACTCATGTGCCTGGGCCATTTTGGCAGCGGTCACAATAGATTCGAATGCGGCTTTCTGATCACCAAATGCGATATTATCCCTGAGGCTGATTGGAAATATCAGCGAATCCTGAAGTACAAGCGAAATGTTTTTCCGGATACTTTCCAGGCTTAGGTCCTTCAGGTCATGACCATCCAGTAAAATCCTACCTACTAGTGGATCATAAAAACGAAGGAGCAGCGAAATCAAAGACGTCTTTCCCGCACCCGTAGGCCCAATTATAGCAAGTGTCTTGCCTTGTGGTATTAGAAAATTGAAATCGTTTAAAATCATCTTGGTTTCAGAAGTCCGCCCATATCCAAAACTCACGTTCTGGAATTCTATTCTTCCGTTGACAGATTTTAAAATCTTTGCATTGGGCCTTTCCGTGACAATTTCTTCAGAATCAAGAATTTCAAAAACACGTTCTCCACGTACAGTTACAGTCAGTGCTGCCTGGACAGTTGCGGCAATAGAATTAACCGGTCCAAATAATGCGCCGATATACCCAATAAAAACGAATAGCTCTCCAATGGAAATCGAGCCTCCTATATTTTTATATGCGACAATTCCTACAATGATTGCAGTGGCAACACCAGAGAGTATACCATTCAAAGTATTGTAAATAGTAGAAATGCGTGTTGAATTAAATGCTGCATCCTGGGATTCGAGCATATGATTTTTATAAATTTCATTAGTATACTTCTCACGAGAATATGCCTGGATAATCTTCATGGAGGAAAGACTCTGCTGCATAAAAGCCCATAACCTGCCGGATGATTCATACTGCTTCTTAGCTGATTCTATAATCGGTTTCTTAAAAAGCATTAAGAGCACCGCAAATGCAGGTACAATGGAGATTGTAATGAGAGCAAGACCAAGATGGATGCGTGACATGATGTAAAACATGGCAACTAGAGAAGTAACAGACATCAGCGTAGGCATCAGTATACCACCGACAATCGAATAGATGGCATATGTGTCACCGGAGAGTCGCTGCATCAGTTGACCTATTCTGTTTTTAGAATAAAAAGCCAGTGACAATCTTTGCATCTTATCAAAAACCTGCACTGATAAATTCTGCACCATTTTCTGACACACTTTCGTCGTCAATTGTGATGAGGCATATGATAAAAAAGAACCTCCAACTACCAGGAAGACAGAAATTATTACCAGAATGATCAATAAATGCACCTGACCAGGGACCGAACCAAAATTCAAAAAGAAAGCTTGTAGGTTGTCTGGAAGTGGATGCCGCAGCAATACGTTATCAATGATAAATTTAACAGGCAGTGGTTTTAAAACACTAAAGCCCACATTGAGAAATCCAAGAACTATTAATAAGCCAATTGTGATTTTGTAAGGAGACGTGAACCTGATAAGGCGCAACAGACTATTACATTTACCGGATCCGGTTGACGGTTCTTTCACAGTTACATTATTTATTTTTGATACTATCACTGCTAATCCCTGTTGTGCTCCATATTCATTTCTGCAATCATACCATCCTGCATTACTTCTTCGTGATGTTGAAATTGTTGAACAATACCTTTAGCGGACTTGGCTTTCAAAGTGATTACCTTTGGCTGCGTTACTTTTTCTTCGATATCGCTTAAGCTCTCAAAGGCGAGATAGAGGCTATTTAGACACTGAGCTGTTTCGATCAGATATCTATATACAGCAATAGAAAACATGAGCCAAAAAATACCTCCTACTAATAACTGTCCACTCATCGCCGCAATGACTGCCAATCCACAAAGGGTAGCACATAACATATATCCATGGAGATTATAATAGGTTTGACATCTCAATCGCAAAAACTGTTTTCCGCCACCATGATCTTCCACTGCCAGTATACCGTGGCTTGAAGAAAAGAGTCCGGTGCGAACTTCAAGATCCCAATTGTCAAATTCGTTTCCACGATGCACGCGTGTC
>JALYSC010000365.1 GCA_030855005.1 Bacteroidota bacterium
GCTCTGAACGTCGAATAAACAATCTAAGTGATTTAAAAAATCATTAGTTGAACACATCATACATCCTTATCTGAAATTGCCCCCAAAATTCATATCCCTAATCCGATATTCCACATAAATCCCAAATCCCAAATCTGAAATCCCAAATTCAATGACTATGCAAAACTCAACGTAACTTCGATCCATGCTTACAAACACAGAAACAGATAGATCGCAAATCATCTCCGACAACCAAGATTACACCTTGTTCAGTTGGAGCAAGCAATCGGGTATAAATCCAATTGCTGTAGAGCGCGCAGAAGGTGTCTATCTCTATGACTACGATGGAAAGCGGTATCTCGACTTCTCTTCCGGATTGATGAATGTCAACATAGGTCATGGTAATCAACGAGTGACGAAAGCGGTGGCGGAACAAATGCAGAAGGTGAGCTTTGTAACTCCATCATGTGTGACTGAAGTGAGAGGATTGCTGGGAAAAAAATTAGCTGAGATTACCACTGGTCCATTAACGAAAACATTCTTTACTGTTTGTGGCGCTACTGCGATTGAGAATGCGATTAAATTGGCAAGATTATACACTGGCAAACATAAAATTATTGCAAGGTATAGGGCATTTCACGGCGCTTCTTATGGAGCGATGACTGCTGGGGGTGATCCACGGAAATTGCCATCAGATTCGCAGCAGGTGCCTAATATCATTCATGTAGAAGATCCTTATTGTTATCGTTGTCCATGGGGTAAAGAAATTAGCTGGTGTCAGCGTGAGTGTGTCAGCCACATCGAACGCGTTATAGAATTTGAAGGCCCTGATAATATTGCAGCAATTCTGATGGAAGGAGAAAGCGGTTCATCAGGTTGCATTAAATATCCACCTGATTATTTGCAGAAGGTGAGAGCGCTTTGTGATAAATACAATATTCTTTTAATCGCGGATGAAGTGATGAGTGGATTTGGCAGAACAGGCGCATGGTTTGGTGTAGATTATCATGGGGTAGTTCCGGATATGATTGCTACTGCTAAAGGAATAACTGCAGGTTATTTGCCTTTAGGTGCATTGATAGTGTCGGATAAGATTGCAGAACATTATAATGACAAACCATTGATGATCGGTTTGACATATTCAGCCCATCCTGTTAGTTGTGCCGCAGGTCTGGAAGTATTAAATATTTACGAAGATGAGAACCTGATTGCAAATGCAGCCGCGATGGGAGAATATATTTCATCTCGTATGGAAGAATTGAAGTCAAGACATCCCAGTATTGGTGATTTCCGTACAACAGGGTTATTGGGCTGTATCGAGGTTGTAAAAAATCGCGAAACAAAAGAGCCAATGGCACCCTTCAATGCCACCGCATCTCAAATGGAAGTGATGAATAAAGTAGCGGCTAAGATTAAAGAATTAGGGATGTACACATTTGTCAGATGGAATTACATTTTCACATGCCCTCCATTGACAATTACAAGTGAACAAATTGATGAAGGCCTCGATATTATTTCTCAAGCTTTGGAAATCTCTGATTTAGCTTATAGTGGATAGTGGATAATACAATCAAAAATTAACTATTAACTATTAACTATTAGCTATTAACTATTAGCTCTTAACTACTAACTCATCCAATTCATCTTTGATTCAGGATTCCATTTGATAGTAGTCTTTTTCAATTTGGTCCAAAATTCAATGGAGCTCTTACCTGTGATATCATTGACGCCAAACTTGCTTTCGTTCCAACCACCGAAAGAGAATGGTTCGCGGGGTACTGGAACTCCAACATTAACTCCAATCATTCCCGCGCTTGCATTTTCCATCACTTTACGGGCCATACCGCCACTCTGCGTGAACACAGAAGCTGCATTGCCATAATTGCTTGCATTTTCGATAGCTAGTGCTTCATCGATATCTACAGCACGAATGATGGCAAGGACAGGACCAAATACTTCTTCCTGTGCAATTGACATATCAGGAGTGACATAGTCAATGACAGTAGGTCCAACATAGTAACCGCGTTCATTTCCTTCGACGATACAATTTCTTCCATCAACGAGCACTTTTGCGCCTGCATTTTCAGCTTCGGTGATATATCGTTCGATACGTTCTTTTGCTTCTTTGCTGATGACACTTCCAAGGTTAACTCCAGGAATAATTTTCTTCGCTTCCTCACAAATTTTTGCGATGATAGCATCAGTAGGTCCGACGGCAAGCATTGCGCTTGCTGCCATACAGCGCTGACCAGCACAACCGCTCATACTCGCAGTGATATTAGATGCCGTCATTTCAAGATGTGCGTCCGGTAATACGATCAGGTGATTTTTAGCTCCACCCAATGCTATACAACGCTTTAAATTTCCTGTTGCACGTCGATATACAATCTTGGCAACTTTCGTCGAACCAACAAATGATACTGCTTCAATATCCGGATGATCACAGATCAGTTCTACAATTTCTTTGTCACCATGCACAATGTTTAGAACTCCATCAGGTAAACCCGCTTCACACAATAGTTGTGATATGCGCATAGCTGACATGGGTACCTGTTCTGATGGTTTTAAGATCATACAATTGCCAAGCGCAATTGCATTGGGAATGGTCCAGTGTGGTACCATGTTAGGGAAATTAAATGGCGCAATAGAAGCCACTACACCTAAAGGCTTATGTTCCACGCGGCATTCCACTCCTTTACTCACTTCCAATACTTCACCCATCACTAACTGCGGCAGTGAACACGCAAACTCGGTGAGTTCAATACTTTTTTCAACTTCTGCCGTGGCTTCCTCGATGGTCTTGCCATTTTCTACATGGACGAGATAAGCCAGTTCGCTCAGATGTTTTTCAAGTAAAGTTTTATACCGGTAGAAAACCTGGACTCTTTCTTTAATGGTAGTACCTGACCAGCCAGGAAATGCTTCTTTGGCGGCAATTACTGCACGATCCAATTCTTCCGAATCCGACATCGTTACTGATGAAATCACATCACCACTGATGGGTGTGATTACATTCAATGTCCTGTTGCGTTGGGCTACATACTTGCCGGCAATGAAATTTTGTGTCTCGGGGAAAAGGATTGATTCGGGATCCATGTGTCAGATATTTGTTCAAATATCGGGGATAAGGATGGGATACGGTATCTAAATTTTCGGATTTCAGATTTGGGATTTCAGATTATTAATTTCAAATGATTAGGTTATAAAGCTCAAACTTCATAGCGAGAGGTCAAGGGTTGAATGCAGGGACCGTTTACCAGTCGTAGACAATGTAAACGAGGGTAGGAGTCCCACGACTCACGAGTTCACGATTGACCCCTCACGTCTTTCGTTCAATAATATTATCTTTCTGAAATGGCACGAATAATCAAATCAGGTCTTATCCAAATGTCCTTGCCCATGACTGAAGGAGAGGGAAGCATCCAGGAAATTATAACTGCAATGGTGGATAAACACATCCCCTTGATTGAAGATGCCGGACAACAAGGTGTACAGATATTATGTCTACAGGAAATTTTCAATACACCATATTTCTGCCCTGGACAGGATAGCAAATGGTATGCAAGTGCTGAAACTGTGCCTGGTCCTACGGTTGAATTGATGCAGTCCTATGCGCGCAAATATAATATGGTCATCATTGTACCGATATATGAAAAGGAACAAGCTGGTGTCTTATACAACACTGCGGCTGTCATTGATGCTGATGGCACATACCTTGGTAAGTATCGTAAAAATCATATCCCTCACACTTCAGGGTTTTGGGAAAAGTATTTTTTCAAACCAGGTAATTTAGGCTACCCAGTTTTTCAAACTAAGTATGCAAAAGTTGGAGTTTATATATGTTATGACCGGCATTTCCCTGATGGTGCAAGAATTCTCGGTTTGAATGGGGCAGAGATCGTGTACAATCCATCAGCAACCGTTGCAGGCTTATCCCAATACCTTTGGAAGCTCGAACAACCTGCTCATGCTGCCGCCAATGGAT
>JALYSC010000026.1 GCA_030855005.1 Bacteroidota bacterium
GCCATTCAGGAAATCATAACACGTACAGGTGCATCCTCAATGAAAGATATGGGCAAGGTGATGGCCGAGGCATCCAAAGAATTTGCAGGCAAAGCTGATGGCAAGACCATTTCTGCGACGGGGAAAACACTTTTAACCTAAGTTTAAGACTGTGTGCTGCAGTAATGCAACTGCATGTATTTGTTTTACGTTATAATGTTTCATGCGCGCACTATTCCTTATCGGGTGGATCTTTGTTTGTACGAGTTTTTCGTACGCACAGGGTGATTATGTTGCGCCGAAAATTCCTGAGAAAGCCCAAAAGGAATTAACGGAAGCTATTTCGCAGGCCTCAGTGGGAAATGTGGCTTCCTCCGTTAACGAAATAGAATCCTTAATTGAAAAATATCCAACCTGGATCCAGCCACGTCATCAGCTGAGCCAGTTATATTTTGAAATGGGTAAGAGGCAAGACGCTATTCTTGTGATGGAAGGAGCCATTGCGATAGATACCAATTCTCAGATTCAACAATTGTATTCTTTGGCGAGGATGTATGAAGGAGAAGGAAATTATTCAAAAGCAGAATCCACCTACAAATCGGTAATGCGGTTAGGGAAAGGCATGAATCAGGCGAAGCTCAGTGAAGAGAATCTTTCAAAGCTTGCGACCAAAAAGAAACTGTATCAAAACCATTATGAAATTAATGTAACTGCGATTACAGATGGCATTAATTCAGCGTCTAATGAAGTTCTGGGCCGATGGACTCTTGATGGACGGTCGTTGATTTTTACACGCATGGTGAGTGACCAGGAAGATTTATATATCGCCAACTTTGATACCATTGGAAATCTTTTGTCAGTCGATCCCTTTTCCTTTAATACATCATTGAACGAAGGAGGACATGCGATTTCTCCGGATGGGAAGTATCTCATTTTTACTTCCTGCAATCGGAATGATGGCCTTGGAAGTTGTGATCTTTATCTCGCTGTATTAAAAGATAATGTTTGGCAAAAACCTGTTAACATGGGCCCTTCGTTTAACAGTATAAGTTGGGATAGTCAACCCTGTTTTGGGCTTGATGGAAAATCAATTTTTTTTTCCAGTGCAAGGACGGGAGGATTCGGAGGAAGAGATATATGGATGGTAAAAGAATTATCCAGTGGCAAGTGGTCAGCGCCCATCAATCTTGGCCCTAGTATTAATACTGCGAATAATGAGGCGAGTCCATTTATCCATTTTGATGGCCGTACGATGTATTTTATGCGTGATGGAAAGGAAGGGCTAGGAGAAAATGATTTATTCATCGCGAGGCAAGGAATTGATCTGCAATGGCAGCAAGCACAGAACATGGGCAGCCCAATTAGCACATCTGCTGACGAAGGTGCACTTTCAATTCATCCAGATGGCAAGACTGCGTTAATAACTCGTGTTACAAGAGAGCGAAAGAATGATCTTTTTGAATTTGTCTTACCAAAAGATTTTCTCGCTACTCCGGTACAGGCAGTAACAGTACACGTATCAGATGCTATTTCCAATAAACCTCTTCGGGCCAGAATTGAAATTCTTGATCTACAGGGAAAGGACACCATTCGCATTTCACAGCGCGCAGATGAAAAGGGTTTAATTTCCATTACCCTTGACCGTAATCGTACGTATGGTTTGATTGCAATTCAGGACGGATATATCTTGCAATCCTTGAATCTTGAAGCGGACAGCAATGCAACACGTAATATGGATGTCAGAATGACACCGATAGTGTCGGCTTTAGAAAAAACATTTGTGCTTCAGAATATATTTTTTCAATCAGGCTCTTCGGTGTTGCTTTCTTCTTCGTATCCTGAATTAAAAAAACTAATTCAAATTCTTTCAGAGAATACCGGTATGAATATTGAAATCCAGGGACACACAGATAATGTTTCAAGTGAAACGTCTAATCAACAATTAAGTGAAGCGCGCGCAAGATCCGTATACCAATATTTAATGGATGCAGGAATAAATAGCGAAAGATTATCATTTGTGGGTCTCGGTGAGACACAGCCCATTGCACCGAATGAAACTGAATCCGGAAGAAAACAAAACCGAAGAACGGAATTCAGAATCCTGAATTTATAAAAGCACTTTTTTTCAACGCAGATTAGCCCAAAATTATTTAAAAATGAATTTTCGTGGATTAGATCATCGCTCGCTATGAATAGCGCAATATTTTCATTTGCTGTTCAGTGAAACTTGATGAACAAATTTGTGCAAATTCATTTTTAAATAATTCTGTGTCATAAGCGTTAAATAGCACAGGAAGCCATGTCCACCTACCAAGACTTTGGGGCTCATGAGCTATTTTTTTCTGGGCATTCCCGATCGGATCGGTTCCAAATTCTGACCAATGATCATGTACTTCAATTTTTAGATATCAGAAAGAGCAACGTTGCTTTGTAGTATGCATTCAATGATCTGCGGAGTTGCTTAAACGAAAAACTGGCGTTTGGAATGGAGTGTCTCAATTTTAAGTATTTTATAAGGACACAGTTAACTTGTTGATAATGAATAAATTAGCTTAATTTTTGAATAGGTTAACCTATTTCGGCAGGCCTTTTGCAGGTATTAAAGAGTGTAATTAGTGCGGCCCATTACGAGTCTCTTTATACAAACGAATTCAATCATCCAGCATGAGATTTTACAAAAACTTTTTCCTCCTTATTGCCCTTTTTATCCTGGGTCAGATTCCGGTTGCATTTGGTCAGGTAATATCTGTCAAAGCCACTAGTACCGGTCGTACCACAGGGCACATTGCGACTTTATTTATTACCAATAACGGAGGTAAAACTTTGCGCGCTCAACCTCAGACGGTCTATATCGCTTCGAATGGAGACTACCAATCTTATGTGGCAACCATTCCTGAAACAGAGATTTCAACAACCGGCATCACTACCATAGTAATCAATGGATATTGCGCAGATGTGCATTCTGGCCCGGTACCTGGCGGAATGGATATGCCTTCACTCGATAATTGGCTTCCTGTTGGATTGGCTCAAACACTTACGGATAATGCATATAAAATCGCGCGCTCAACTACACTGGAACCATTTGCTGCTAATGATATTGCCAGGGTAATAAAATCATCAGGCTATTCAGCAGTACCATCAGTTAATGAAACAGGAATAGTTACATGGCCAGGTACAGATATCGCTACTGACGGAATTATTAATCCAATCAATTATGCTGCAGATTTCGCTCCTGTAATTGTCGCAGCACTGGATCGTATCACTACTGCAGCAGGAAATGTATTGTTGAGTCTGCCAACTCCACATAGTGGTAACGAGGGCATAGAAAGATCAGCAGTCATTCAACAAACATTTTGGATGATTATGGCATCCATTACGGGAGATGAATACACAAAAAAACAATTTACAGACAAGGTATACGATCGTTTTAAATCAAAAAGTGGCAAGCCAGTTTCTTCTTTAAATGATGTGGATAAATTTAAACTGGATCAGGGTATTGATCAGTTTTGGCGCGTATTTAATGCCGTTGCTTCACAGGCAAAAGTTTTAAGATCAAATCTTCCTGTACAGGTAGTTTCCGCTGCAGACCAAGTGAATGCGCCGATTACATTTCCGTGGACGGAAATACCACTCATCGGAGCACTGATGAAACCGCAATCAGGAAAAAGCGCCGTGGCACATAGCAACAAAAAATTTCCCTGGATTCCTACTGTTATAGGTGCAGCAGGTGTAGGAACAGGCATATACCTGTTAACGAAGAGTGATAATGTTGACCCCTCGGAATGTGCCTTTTCTGTGTCGCAACAAATTCAACCTTCTGCATGTGGAATACCTAATGGAGCAATTATCATAACGCCTTCTCCACCAGCAGGGTACCAGTTTGTTTGGTCCAATGGATCAACAAATAGTCAACTCACAAATGTACCTGCAGGCTTATATACTGTAACTATAACCCGAAGGAATACGGAATGCAATCAATCATTTTCATTCACTGTCGAGAACAACAATTTCAATATTGGTGCCAACGCCAACACAACGAATGCAACATGTGGGCAGCAAAATGGAACAGCTAATATAACAGTAGCTACTCCCGGTCAATATTCATACATGTGGTCCAACGGAGCGACAGGAACATCTCAGTCTAATTTGTCTGCAGGAAATTATTCAGTGACAGTCAATGGTGGCGGCACCTGTCAGGAAGTCCTCAATTTTACCATCACAGAGCTCCCGCCTGAATTTTCTGTCTCGGCAACAGCAGCTCCCGCTCATTGTGGTCTCGAAGATGGAAGTGTTACAGTTACTGCTAATCCTCCCGGTAATTACTCTTATCAATGGTCAAATGGAAATTCCGGTCCTCAGGATTTATCACTGGGAGTGGGTACATATACGATTACTGTTTCACTGGCAGGCGGTGCATGTTCCAAAACAGTGACCGCAACCGTCAATGAACTACCAACAAATTTTCAACTGACAATCACCAACACACCATCAGCCTGCGGACAAAATAATGGTTCCGCATTAGTCAACGCAAGCCCGTCAGGAACCTATGAATATTTATGGTCAAATGGCAGTACAACGTTGAATGCTAACAACCTGGCGCCAGGTGATTATTCTGTGACAGTGACTATTATTGGTACACAGTGTTCTAAATCAATTTCTACAACTGTAACAGAATTAGCACCAACATTCACACCTAGTGTCAGTACAACACCTGCCGCATGTGGACAATCAAATGGGACTGCTACAGTCACTGTCAGTCCTCCGGGATCGTACGATTATAATTGGTCAAACGGAAGTACAGGCAGCAATGTATCAAATCTACTGCCGGGAGGATATACAATCACTGTTACACTCACAGGTACACAATGCGCAAAAATCATAAATGCGAATGTGGGTGAATTAGCTGCAGCATTTCAATTAACCACAACTTCTACAAATGCTGATTGCGCGCAGGCAAATGGTTCTGCAACAGTCAATGTGAATCCTCCGGTAAACTATACCTATGCATGGTCAAATGGAAGTACAACGCAACAAGCTAGCAATCTTACCTCAGGCATCTATAATGTAACTATTACACTCACAGGGACACAATGTGTAAAGGACACAACGGTCAATGTTGGTCAGGCGCAGGTAGGTTTCACAGCAACCCTCTCAAGCACTCCCGCGCATTGCGGACTGTCCGATGGCTCAGCATCGATTGCTGTTCAACCCGTCGGCTCCTATACATACATCTGGTCCAACGGAGCAACAAGTACAACAGTTAATGATCTGCCTGTCGGTACCATTAATGTTACTGTTACAGATTCACACTCGTGTTCTTCTGCATTCAATGTCACTGTTGATCAACTTCCTCTAACATTCATAACCATTGACTCTACCTCTTCAGCAAACTGCCTCGGAGGGGGAGAAATCAACTTTACAATTAGCTCGCCTGGTAGTGGCCCGCTTGTCGTGCAAGTTGTATCTGATGCAGATTCAATGGTGATTAATCTTCCAGCAGGAAGTTACCCACTATCAGAAGTTTCTTCCATTAATATTGTACCCGGTAATTATCATTTCGTTGTATACGATCTCAGTATTGGATCTGCTTGTTCGGAAGGAATTGATGTCAATGTAGGAAATGTTTCTACTGAAATAGATGCAATCGATGATTTCTATACAACCGGATTTAATCAGGCGCTTAATGAAAATGTAATTACGAATGATACCGGCCTTCAGCTTACATTGACTGATATTTCCAACGAGAACGGTGGGCAGGCGACATTCAATCCTAATGGTCAATTCACTTTCACGCCTGATGAAGATTTTACCGGCGAAGCAACATTTACTTATACCATAGAAGACGCGTGCGGTACAACAGCAATCGCTCTTGTAACGATATTAGTACTTGAAGGTGTTTGTGATTTTACAATTTCTCCTGCAATCACTCCTGCTTCCTGTGGATTGCAGAATGGAAGAATTACAGTGAATGTCAATCAGCCCGGTAACTATACCTACCTATGGCAAAATGGGTCAACCGGAGCCACTCTATCAAACCTGGTGCCAGGAAACTACACGGTCACTATTAGTAATGTTGACCTACAATGTTCATTAGTATTTACTATTCCTGTTCCACAAGCACCGATCGATCATATCAGTAATCTGAATATCATTCAACCTTCCTGCGAAGGACCTGGAGAAATTTCATTTAATGCATTTACCAGTGGAGGAAATCCGTTAGCAATGACAGTAGACCATCCAAATGGAAGTGATGCTTTTCTTATTGTTCCGGGTACAATACAGTTATCTGATTATGTACCAATCGTACCTGGCTCTTACACCATTGAAGTCTTTGATGCAGCAGCGGGCCCTTCCTGTAGCGAAACTCTCATTGTTCAGCTCCAGGTAGGTACGTCGATCTTTATAGTTACTTCAGGGATTATACCTCCGACTACACCGCAGGCGCAGGATGGGCAGATTTTTGTCACTGCATCAAGTCCGGGAGTGCTTCCATATGATGTCGTAGTGAATGGTGTGTTTTATGAAACAGTTAATATAAATACTTTCGTCATTGATGGGGTAGGTACTGGTAATTACACAATTAGCCTTACAGATGCGAATGGTTGTTTTTCAAATGTCCTGTTTGTAGAAGTGCCACCACCGTCTATTATTTTTTCTCTGGGTACCAATGCAATCTATTCATCATCTGTTTCGAATACGCCTGAACTGGGTACTGTAGAGAATAATACAGTTACCACCTGGATGACAGCTTCATTTGACATACCGTATGGCAATACCTGGCATGAATTGCAATTCATGTATTCTCCATCAGGTTCATCATCCTTTGTGATTGATTATTTTAAAGACATTTATCGTCATCGATTTAACAAGATGCAGTTACGTTCACAAATTGGTATCGGTATTCACCATGGTGAAGCAGCCCAACTGTATGCACCTTCTCTTAGCGATGTGCATTGGAATGTAAAAGGATCTGCGCAATATCGTCTTGGCAAATTTGTTGACCTCAAAGGATCAGTAACAATTGCAGGATGGAATAAAATTGCAGCACCCATATTTGACCTTGGATGCCGAATCAATTTTCCATTTCGCTTATCGAAAGACTTTTCATTCTCTGCAGGAAAATAAAAGAAATTTAACCGAGCGTTGTACGGAGATATTTACAATGGCCAGCTTGATTTTCAGGCACTAAATATGCTCCAGGTTTTTTCTGGTCATAGCATTATGCTGATCTCCGGTATTCAGGGTAGTGGAAGGTTCGAATAACATTACAGAGACTTCATTCGGTGCAACAGGCCGATGCTCCACACCTTTGGGAATGATGATAAATTCATTTTCTTTGATCACAATCGTTTTATCCCGAAGCTCCATATTAAATTCTCCATGCACCACATAAAACATTTCGTCTTCATGATCATGTTTATGCCACACGAATTCTCCCTGAAACTTGACAAGCTTAATCATTTGACCATTCAATTCACCGGCAATCCGGGGGTTCCAGTAATCCGGGATTTGTGAGAATTTTTGATCAACATTTATTTTTTCCATAACCTATACTGAGTTGGGGAAGACAAGTTACCATTTACGAAACTGATTCTCTACATTTGTTGACCGCTAAAACACCTCTTCAAAGTGTTTCTTTTAGGCAAAACATAATCGATCCGTATGCTCTTTCTAGCTGAAGTTCAAGGCTTTCTGACCTCTCTCGACATTTGGGATATTTGTTTCATTCTGCTATTGGCAGTTTTCCTGGGCGTGGAAGTGATTAGTAACGTTCCTGCCATTCTGCACACTCCACTAATGAGTGGGGCGAATGCCATACATGGAGTTGTCATTATCGGAAGCATAATTGTAATGGGCCATACTGCTCCCGATAATTATCTGGCCCTCATCCTGGGGTTTCTGGCCGTGGTGTTAGGAACTCTAAATGTAGTCGGTGGTTTTGTCGTGACCAACCGCATGCTGCAGATGTTCAGGAAAAAGAAATAACCATCCGGAACCTGTCATCTATTCAAAACATAATCATCAAGCATCCTTCGAATACACTTTATGTCACATAGCGATTTACTGAAAATCTGTTACCTGATCGGAAGCCTTTCCTTTATTGTCGGTCTTAAGATGCTTTCCAAACCAGATAAAGCTAAGAAGGGAAATCTCTTTGCCGCATTTGGTATGCTTGTCAGTATCGTTGGCACTATTCTGCTCCACGAAAATGTCAATCGTGAGACTGGTGAAATCACACCTATCGGAAACCTGACTTACATCTTCGGAGCCATAGTTATTGGTACAGTAGTGGGTTATATCGCTGCGATGCGAGTAAAAATGACTTCGATGCCGCAGATGGTTTCACTGTTTAATGGTATGGGTGGAGCCTGCGCTGCTTTGATTGGAATAGTTGAAATGAGTACACATCATCCACAGGAAGGAGGAGAACGGTTCATCATATTCCTCAGCTTAATGATTGGTACAGTTTCGTTTGCAGGTAGCATGATTGCGTATGGAAAATTAGAAGGTAAAATCAAAGATTATGGTAGCAAGATTCAGCAGATCACGAATAATACAATTGTATTTGTCATCCTTGCTTTCATTGTCTATATTTCAATCAATCCAGGATTAGGTGATGGATTAATCTGGATCGTCTTCATTGCATCACTCATATATGGTATCCTGTTTGTGCTTCCGATTGGTGGTGCAGACATGCCGGTGGTCATTTCTTTGCTGAATTCATTTACCGGTATTGCTGCTGCCCTTGGTGGGTTTCTTTATGACAACCAGGTCATGCTGACAGGAGGTATCCTGGTAGGGAGTGCCGGAACTATTCTGACGGTATTGATGTGCAAAGCAATGAACCGAAGTCTATGGAATGTCATCAGTGGTGCATTCAGCGCCAGCGGCCCCAGCGGAAAATCTACTGAAGGTCTTTCAGTCAGCGAGATAAGTGTCACAGATGCAGCGATTATGTGCGCTTATGCACAACGTGTAGTGATTGTACCGGGATATGGTCTTGCAGTTGCACAA
The DNA here is from genome assembly GCA_030855005.1 of Bacteroidota bacterium. Taxonomy (GTDB): domain Bacteria; phylum Bacteroidota; class Bacteroidia; order Chitinophagales; family Saprospiraceae; genus Opimibacter. The sequence goes on from JALYSC010000026.1 coordinate 8,995, forward strand.
GCTCAGCACACCTGCCATGAATTTGAAAAAGCACTCGAGCAAAAAGGAGTGGAAGTTAATTATGCCATTCATCCCGTTGCTGGCCGGATGCCGGGTCACATGAATGTATTACTGGCAGAAGCAGATGTTCCTTATGACAAATTAAAAGAAATGGAAGATATCAATCCGCAACTTCCTAACACAGATGTATTAATCGTAATCGGGGCCAATGACGTAGTTAATCCTGCAGCAGAAACAGATCCTTCTTCACCTATCTATGGCATGCCTATCATCAAAGCCAATACAGCTAAAAATGTGATCGTAATGAAACGCTCTATGGCCAAAGGATATGCAGGTATTGAGAACGAACTCTTCTATGACAAGAAGACACGCATGCTATTCGGTGATGCGAAGGCTTCACTCGAGAAATTGATTTCGGAATTGAGGAATGCGTAGAGACGGGGCTTCGACAAGTTTTTGGCCCATGTCATGTTTTGACTTACTGTCCTTGTTTTGTGTACACACAGTTTTGTGATTGTTTCGCTCAGCCACCTTTGATTCTTCTAATTTATTCAAAGATTAAACAGTCATGACATTTTTTTCTCTGCGGTTTTTGGCTCATGTCATGTTTTGACTTACTGTCCTTGTTTTGTGTACACACAGTTTAGTGAATTTTTCGCTCAGCCACCTTTGATTTCTCTTTCTTATTCAAAGTGAACATATCACACATTGATTGGTAAAGCTCCAGCTGTTAAGACCTGAAGCTCAAATCTGCGAAAATTCATTTTAAAATAATATCAGCGTAATCTGTGTAAAACACGTTTAATGGTGTCACCCAGAGACGCAGAGTTCGCAAAGAATAAATTCAATCACCTTCGCCGGATCAAGTAAGCTCAAATCTGCGAAAATTCATTTTTAAATAATTCTGCGTCATTTGCATAAAACCAAATGCCATTTATTTATAACCCAATTTTCTTCACCATCACATCGAATCTGGGATCATGGCGAATCAAATCCATCTTGGGGTCAACGCTAATACTACATAAGGATTCCTCATGTTGTTCATAGCTTTTCTCCAACCAGATAAATGCTCGGTCAGCATCACCCATCGCGGCATATACGACAGCGAGGCTTCGGTAATCATTGCTTCCAAGTGAATGATTAACGAGCATTTCATTGACGATCTCGTTGGCTTTATCGTGATCACCTGACGCGGCATAAATATGAGCAAGACCAAGGTTAGTTTTCAGCAGATTATTGATGAGATTGCCCCATATCTGATTTTCGCGCGCAGCTTCAGGATACATTCCTTTTTCGGTATAACAAAGTGCAAGCAATCGATGGGCTGAAACAAAATCCTGATCGAGTTCAAAAGTTTTCAATGCTTTCATGATTGCCAGATCATATTGGCGGGCGTAGTATAAAAAGATGCCCTGGTCTTTTAGGATAGCCTGTGATACAGGATCCAGGTCTACTGCCAATGTGATTTCATTTAATGCTTCTTCTGTTCGACTATTGAACAAAAGCCATTCTCCATACCAATGATGTCCCGTTGCATAATTTGGATTGAGACTAATGCCGATTCTGAATTCTTTTCCGGAATTCATCCAATCCCACTCATTAAGCATAATCAACAGTGCAAGGGAGATGTGAGCTTCTGCAAGTAACGGATCAATAGAAAGTGCTTTTTGAATTGCCGCCTTTGCTTGTGGATGTAATTCTCTCCTGGAAAAGGTCGTGTGCTCACCTAATAAATTATACGTGTCTGCAACGCCTACCCATGCCAGTGCATATTCCGGATCTTTTTGAATGGCCATTTCGAAAAAACGCAGAGCTGTAATAAGACTGGCTTCATTTCTTTTATTCCAAAGAAAGCGTCCCTGCAGGTATAGTTGGTACGCTTCAGGGTTGCCAGTATATCTTTTTTGAAGTGTATCCTTGACCTCATCAGTGAGTTGAATACGAAGTGCTTCCACAATTTTAGAAGCAACTTTTTCCTGTATGTCAAATATATCATCCAGTGTGCCCTGAAAAGTATCTGCCCATAGATGTGAATCTTCTGCGACATCCACTACCTGAGCAGTAATACGTAACATATTTCCTTGTGTACGAACACTGCCTTCCATTATATATGTTACGCCTGTCTCTTCGCCGATTTTTTTTATAGCAGGTGAAGCTCCTTTGTATTTCATGGATGTAGTACGAGAGATCACGCGCATATCTTTAAGGCGCGACAAATTAGAGATCAGCTCTTCTGTAAGTCCATCACTAAAATAATCCTGCTCAGCGTCATTACTCAGATTGAGAAAGGGTAACACCAGGATTGAATCATTTAATATTTTCTCGCCTCTGCCTTCGAGATGTGAAGCATCAGGTGTTATAATATCAGGATGTCGTAAAGCATAAAGATCGATTAGCTCTTTTACGTGTTGAAGATGAAATCTTCCCAACGTAATTGCGTCAAGATGATGCTGATTTTTAATATCCTCATACACCTTACCGGAAATGAAAACACTACCCGACACAGCAAGTGTTTCGATGCGTGATGCAATATTTACCACATCTCCGTAGATGGTGTCTTCATCAATTACCACATCTCCGCTATGAATGGATATTCGCAGAGGAACGATGGGTGATTTTTGCATCTCGATCTGGAGAGCTAAGGCTGCCTGTACTGCTTCCAGGTTGCTGGAAAACATGCAGAGAGCGCCATCGCCACGCAATTCGATGATGCGACCATGTTGGGCCGGTGTTATTTTTTCTAATTGGAGTTTGAGCTTATCTAGTTGATGTATTGCCAGGTCTTCGTCGGCCTGCATCAGTAGTGAGCTATCGACGATCCCTGCGAACATTATGGCAGCAAGTTGACGGCTAGGCATTAGACAGGATCAACATAAGTCCACAAGGTAGGTAAAGGATTTACGATTTACGATGGTTGGTGAGCAGTAGCACGAGGTTGCGTGAAGCAAGTCGAACCATGGGATTGCGGATTTACGAGCGGGGATTTAGGATGATTGCCAATATTTAATGGCCTATGAACTTTGGTTTTTAACGCTAATTGGGCAGAAATATTTAAAAATAAATGAGCGCAGATTTGCTCAACATTTCTTATGCTTGATCTAATGAAGGTAATGTTGACTTCTTGGTATAGATGATCTAATTCGCGAAATTCATTTTTTAAATAATTTTGCGATCATCTGCGATAAAAAATGGCTACCGGACTTGTAGTGAGCATCCAGGGCGCTGAGCTTCTTACCCAGCACAACTTTGCCAAGTTGAAAAGAGAGCCGCTGCTCTCCGATTTGCCTATGCTCTTTGACCTTACTCTCTGCTCCTTTTTTATCCTACTCACAAGAGAATTTTAATATTATGTAGTAACTTTATTACTTGATATTTTAACCAACTACCTTTTTCCAACAAAACGAAAAATCAAATGAAACGATTTCCACTTTTCCTGGCGATGACCGCCATGGTATTTTTTATTTCCTGTAAAGGGAAAGAACAGGCCGCGGCTAAAATGGAGCCAATCGCCTCTGTCAACATGAATGTGGTGGCCATTAAACATACCGTCAAGGATTTTGACACATGGAAGGCCGCATATATGGCACATGACTCGGTTCGGAATGCACACGGGCTTGCAACATTGACGATGGGTCGGGGCATGGATGATCCAAATACGGTCTATATCGTTCATACCATGAGTGATATGCAGAAGGCGAAAGATTTCCTCGCCCTGCCGGATTTAAAAGCCGTCATGGATTCAGCTGGAGTGACAGGTGAGCCAGAGATAATTATGGCCAATGTCATCCGCCTGGATACAACTATGAAAGACACTAAAGCAAGAATGCGCATGGCGCACCATGTCAAAGATTTTGATGCCTGGCTTAAGGTGTACGACGAAGAGGGACGCGAAATGAGAATGGAATATGGGCTTGCCGATAGGGCGATCTCACGTGGTATCGATGATCCTAACATGGTCCATGTCACTTTCTATGTGACTGATATGGAAAAAGCTAAAGCCAGAGGCGCATCACCTGAATTAAAGGCAATCATGGATCGCGCAGGTGTGGATAGCGAACCTGTGGTATTTATGTATACAGTTGTGAATTAGCAAGCACACCAAAGTCATATTATTCCGGTAAGAGGATTTCCAAATTGGAATTCAGTTTACCGGAATTTTTATTTCTTCATAGTTCTGTAACAGTAAAAAATACATCTTCTGGCAAGATCTATTAACCTCTATCAGGATTGGTACATCCTTTTAGTGGCGGGGGCAGAAGTGGGGAAATCAAGGTTTCTAGAGATTCCCATCAGTATTACACCTTAAGAACTTTGTTTTCAACCACCACATATACCTGTCTCCCAGGGATCGGCTCCATTTCATACCCACCCGTAAATACACCAAAGCTTGGTAAGATCATCCGATGCTGATCATGTATAAATCCCGGCAACTTAATGGATTGCCTCCCAATCGACCTGACACAATAAATAGGGTGTATATGCCCACAAAAAGTGAATAGATTATTTTCAACGCGATCATCTCGGTGATGTGTGAAATGAAAGTCACCTTCGATCAGTTCCGGAT
>JALYSC010000366.1 GCA_030855005.1 Bacteroidota bacterium
TTAGGATATTCTACGGAAACAACTACAGCAGCTGATTGCTCACAAAGTCCCTGAGCACTTGCGTGATACACATCCAGATCAGCTATCACCCAACCTCCGCCGTGATAATAAACGATCAACGGGTAAGGTCCTGATCCTTCTTTGGGCGTATAGACACGGATCTGTGTAGTGCCGTCGGTAATAGGAATTTCCTTCTCCATTGTTTCGCAAAGTGGAGCCGGTATGTCTATGTTGCAATCCTGCATGACGGCCATCACCGCATCAGTGGGGGTAGGTTGAAGGCGAGCTTCCGTCGCATCCAGTGTTTCAATCGGTTTTCCACCAAGGGTGCCTAATTTTTCAATAACAACCTGCATTTCAGGTTTTATGGTCATGCCCCATTCCGGAGCAGGACCTGTAGGCTTTAGCTCAGCCTGCTTATTATTATCTACCATGGTACTATCTTTTGAGGTTGTTTAAATGTTTGCAGAAGATTTTGAAACTCCATTACAGGAGATTGTCAACGTAAATATTCCTGCAATGAAAAGGGCACCATTAAGGATGCATGACATTTTTGATTGCATGATAATTAATGCTGTGTAGAACACATGCGTCAATGCATTGCTGTGTGCCGTTGTGAACTAATGGCTCGCCTTCAGGATAATTGACTATACAAAGGTGTGCGGAGTTGTTATAAACCAGAATTAGCGCTGATAGTTGCAGAACTGTTTTTAAACCGTCGTGAATAAATTCAGAAACCTAATATTGAATTCGGCTTCCAATAATTTTTAACGACCTCACGAGTTATATCAGGTGAATCGGCAATTATGTCCCGCCCTTTTCTACGTATAACGCTGATGGAAACTGGGTACCCACTCTATTGATAAACCTAGCTTTTGATTTCAAGGTAGTAGTAACGGCACTACCTTGTAATTCGATTCCTTTGTCCACGTATGTAAAGCAATAATGGAAAATAAAAATCCGGCAAACTCTAACATAAATCTTATTCTGTTTCCCAACATCCACTCTTTGGTATCTGCAATTATTTGATTGGCAGGAATATTGCCCTGAATGACATGTTCATTTGTGAGGTGAATAAGCGGAGCTAAATAAAAAATCAAAACCAATGAACAATAAGTAGCGTAGCTCGCGTAAGTCCTATGCCGTTGTTTCCACGGAGGCATACGTACAATGGTGTAAGTCTCTTTTGTCCGCAATGTCAATAAATTATTTTTCTTTGAGACACTTTGGTGACCAATGAAGGTGCTCCCCGACAGCCGACAGCGATCGAGAACTGAAGGCCGTCTACTCGATTACACCCACCGTTATTTGAATAATTATCCGAGAATCACAGTAATTGGCAGAAAGTATTACCTACCTTCTCAAAAATGGAAACCTATGATGAGTGACATAAAAGTAAATAAGCCAGCACCTATTACTACAAGTAAAAACCAAAAATCGTTTACACATGGAACAGATACTGGACTTGTTATTGAAGACCTGATACAAGGTAAATCGATACTAATCAAGGAGTTTTATCATGATGGATTAACGCTGCTTCAGGATTTACACAAATATCTGAAACTAAAATTACCCAATAAATCTTTTAAAGAGCAGCATGATTATCGCTTAGAATACTTTAAACTTTCAAATCTAATTTTATTAGAAATTGTCAATCAACAACTTTGTGTGAAGAAGTCGCCGAGCATTGGCTGGTTAGAAATCTTTTATCCGGAAAATAATCATTTTTTTTTGACATTTCCTCAAATACAAGGATTGAATAGTTCCTGGCAATGGTACAAAAATGGGATTTCTATACCTGTACTACGCAACAAAATACATCCTTATTACGGAACATACTTTCCTACACGTTTTGAACATTTAGTACTCTTTGATAATTGGTTGAAACGCTACAGGGGACCAAAAAAGACAGCTATAGATGTTGGCATTGGATGTGGCATATTGTCTTTTCAAATGGTACAACATGGTTTCCAAAAAGTCTATGCAACTGATATAAATCCCAATGCAATTGTTGGATTGGAAGAGTTTATGGGAACAACAAAGCTGTCTCGAAAGATTGAACTGGATTTTGGACATCTCTTTGGTAACTGGGAAAAACATTCCGAGTTGATTGTATTTAATCCACCCTGGCTGCCAAAAACACATGATTTAGGCGGCATTGATGATGCTATTTACTATAATAAGACCTTATTCCCCGAATTTTTTGCTGAGGCAAAGAAAAGACTCTTGCCTGAAGGAAAACTGGTACTCATCTTCTCAAACTTGGCTCAAATAACAAATTTAACAACTGAACACCCTATAGAAACAGAACTAGCTGAAGGCAACAGGTTTCAATTGGAAAGATGTCATAAAAAATCTGTACGACCTGCTTCTAATAAGACAAAAAGAGATCAGCATTGGCGTTCTTTAGAAAAAGTTGAACTTTGGGTGCTAATACATATTTGATCATTCTTTACACTACCAAAATTGATTTTGAATGTTATATCCATTGAACACTTTCAGAAATGAATGGATAAGTGATTTCAAAATCGTGTTTTGAAAACGCTTCTGCAATTTGTTTGAATGTCAGAATCATTTATATATTTTAATTGTGTGTTCTGTCAAGCTATGTCAACTTGTAAGTAAAGTCGTTAAAAGTTTCATCTGATTTAATTCCACCTGTCGATTTAAACAAAGCCTGTCCTTCAATATTGTCTGTTGCTGACCCAAGCCAAAGTTCACTTACTCCATCAGATTTTAAATGTGCAAGCAATGTTTTCATTAAAAGTCTTCCGGCTCCTTTTCTTCTAAATGTTGCCAACACTTCAATGTCATATAAATAGGCTAAGTAGTTCGATTCGTATAAGGAAGGAAACTTGTAAACAAGTGCATAGCCAATAATCTCCTCGTCTATGAGAACTGCAAACAAATAACTTCGGTCGTCTGTAAGTAGTTTTTGTAAATGACTTGTGGATGGTAGTTCTTCTTTATTATCAATAAGATTCGCAACAATGAAGTCAACTGTTGCAATGTCATTTTTTGTTATTCTGATTACCTTCATTTGTCCGTTTGTCAATTTACTATACGGTCGTCTATACAATGCCCGCTCTCGACCGAGGCCTGAATGAATTAAGGAGAATGATCCTATTTTCTGGTCTTTAGAAAAATGAAAATGGTGATCAGTCCTGATGTGCTTACAACTCCACAATTTCTTATTTCAGTTCTTCAATTTACAATTGTTGTTCCTGAATTGCTAAATAGTTAAACCCGCCTCCACTAAAGCTGAGGACGGGCAAGCAGTTAAAAAGCCCGAACTGCACGCACATAAATTAGGTATAAGGTTCACTGACCTGTTGCCCCGCTTCAATGTAACCAGGATTAAGGAACAGGAATATTTGAAATGAATTTCAGATCATTTAGGACCCAACCAGTAGGATGCTACAATATCGAGATGGCTAAAACTTACGAATAGCCCTTACCGCAAAATTGGTTGACTTACCCTGCGAAGCCTGTGTACCCGTGGACAGATCTTGTGTCCAGGCATTGGTACTACTGATTTCACTAGAACTCCAATAAAAACCCGGGTAAAATGTACTAATCGAATTTTGATTGAGATAGAGCTTGTTCAATTCGTCCTTGCTGGGTAAATACCAGTCATTGAAACCTCCAGATATCAGATCACTACATCGGTCTGCTGCTATCTGTGCTGTGGCGCAACCACTCACAATGTCTATGGTGTTCTGATTGCCGGTGCCAATAGCCGTGCCATCAGCTCCCGGTATACTGACTCCATTACAACCCCATGAGATGAGGGTGCCCACATCATCCGGTGTCGTGATCAGTCCATGTAACTGACCTGCATCATATCCCGGATCACCAGGCATCAGGATATAAGCTATGATGCCGCCTCCATCATACTGACCGATGAAAGGCAGATCCACAGCCATAC
>JALYSC010000367.1 GCA_030855005.1 Bacteroidota bacterium
ATGCACGATCGTAGCACTCTTTTTTAAGGGAATACGCTTCAGATACTCACCCGACGTTACACTCGCCAGTTCATTCATCTGGTGATCCATCAGCAGCATCGCGACATGTGCGATCTGGCTTGGAAATTCTTCGTACTCGATTCCATAAAACTGATCTACCTCTACGAGGAAGTAATCATTGACACTCGTGACCTGCTGGCCTTTTAACAAGATCTTTGATATTTCAAGTTCGAGCAGTCGTAGTTCACGATACGCGATCACAAGAAAATTACCACAACCACATGCTGGATCTAAAAACCGCAGCTTACTAATCGTGTGATGCAGTCGTTTTAATTTGTTCTTATCGGTTTTGACTTTTTCAAATTGGTCCCACAGATCATCGAGGAATAATGGTTTGATCAGTTTGAGGATGTTCTTCTCACTGGTGTAATGGGCACCCAGGTTTCTGCGTGCCTTCTTGTCCATTACACTCTGAAACAACGAACCGAAAATAGCCGGTGATATTTTCCCCCAATCCAATGCGCAACAATCCAGCAGGATATTCCGCATCTCACTGTCGAATGAAGCCATCGGCACTTGTTCTTCAAACAGCTTTCCATTCACAAAACTGGATAGGCGGTGCTACGTTGAACGATGCATTGTTTGTGCCACCACATCATACACTGGTAGCAGAATTGATAAGTGACCTCGAAAAATTTTTACACAACACCGATATTCATGTGCCTCGTCTGATTCGAATCGGGATCGCCCATTATCAATTCGAAACCATTCATCCGTTTTTAGATGGCAATGGACGTACCGGTCGACTGTTGATCATCCTATATTTAATGGAGCAAAAAATGATATGTAAGCCCACGCTGTACATATCAGATTTTATTGAAAAAAACAGGTCCTCCTATTACGATAACCTTCGCGCGGTTTCAGAAAAAAATGACATTGTCCGGTGGTTGAAATTTTTCTTAACCGGCGTTACTGAAACAGCACGGCAGGCCATCGATACATTAAACAAGATCATTGCCTTACGGACATTGTTGCATGATAAAATAAATTTGAATCTGGGCAAGAAGATACCAAAGGCGCTTATGTTGCTAACCTATCTGTACCAAAAGCCAATTGTGAATGTTGCGGATGTAATGGAAGCTTTGCAAGTCACTAAGCAGACAGCTAATACACTTATCAAAGATTTTGAGGATTTGAATATTCTTCAGGAACGGACAGGATATAAACGGAATCGAGTTTTTGTTTTTGAAGCGTATATAGATTTGTTTAGGAAATAATCTTTCAAAGATTTTGAGCAGGAGGAAAGATTTAGCAGACCTTAAACAAATTTACATCGACTTAAGAATTCTTCTATTTAGATAAACCTGGCGCCCTAAGACGCTTGGTGAGGCTCCCTTAAGTTTGAGAAATTGAGAATATCGGGCGAAATTCGGAAGTAAAGTGATTGTATTTTAGATATTTATTATAAATATTATATGTAAATAGTTAACTATCAAGAATATATAATGTCAATACTAAATTTAAAAGAAAGGAACAAAACAAAGTAAATTCAAAATATACGTAACAATATGTATTATAATTATATGTAATGTCTTAATAATATTACTATTACATCCATTACCTGTTTTCTTTCATTTAACGACCACCTCGTCTAACTATCCTTCATATTACAGATTTTCACTATTTATAACCTTTTGAACTAAAATATCCTAGCTCCAGAATCCTCATCCCTCAGGATACCTATTTCCCCATTTATATCCTTAAATGACTGACTTATAGATACTTGAGTCTATTCTGGTCTCCAAATCATTACATATTACAAAAAACTGGCATACGTTTTGCTTCATCTTTGCTATCAGGAAAAATTTATGCTCGGCAGCGTATCGCCGTGCAGCAACAGGATCAAACATGAAGAATCTTATGTACTCAGGCGCCAGTCCTCAGGGCCCCTTCGAAAGAAGATGGTGGGGATTTGTTTTGTCAGTATGGCTGGCCTTCCTCCCGCTCACTATCACGACAGCCCAGGTGACCATCACCTGCCCGTCAACTATCACGATATCGTGTAGCGTAGATCCCGACCCTTCATTGACAGGCACCGCCACCGCCACCACAACGTGTGGTTCTTCGCCATTTGTCAACGTGACCTTTCAGGATAACACAACACTCCTCAACGGATGTATGGGTACCGGTGTCCTTCGCCGCACCTGGACCGCCACCGACCTTTGCGGGTCTTCAAAGTCCTGTATCCAGAATATTGTAATTGAAGACCGTACGTCGCCTACTCTTACATGTCCATCCTTTGTCGCCATCTCATGTGAAGCCGATACCTCAGCCATTGCCCTGGGGATGGCCCTTGCCACAGATGATTGCACACCGACCAACCTGATCGCTATAACCTATAATGACCATACCGAGAATCTCGGTCAATGCAATGGCACAGGTTCTTTTACGCGCCATTGGCAAGCAGTGGATATGTGCGGCAACGCTGCACAATGCATACAAACTATTGTAATCAGAGACACAAAGAAGCCGATTCTTACCATTCCAGCTTCTGTTACTATATCATGTGAAGAAAGCACCGCCACCACTCATACCGGATTAGCAACCGCTACTGATAATTGTACTCCAACTACGAATATTCAAATAGCTTTCTCTGATAATGTCCTAGGACTTTCGGGTTGCAATGGTACAGGAAGTATTGTCCGCACCTGGACAGCAATAGATGCCTGTCAGAATTTTTCTTTCGCAACACAATTTATCACAGTAAAAGATGTAACACCTCCATCACTCACATGTCCTGCGAATATCACAGTATCATGTGAATCATCTATTCTTCCGGCAGTCACGGGTACAGCGACAGCAACTGATCTTTGCGGATCAGCTTTCGTAGGTTATTCTGATACAGTACTCGGAAGTCTTGGTTGTAATGGCACCGGATTCATCGAACGTAAATGGTCAGCAATAGACGCCTGCAGCAATGTGATCACCTGCGTGCAGATCATCGTTATCAAAGACCTGGTTCGTCCAACAATAACCTGTCCTCAAAATATTACGGTTGATTGTGCAGCAGGAGTACTTCCAGCTGTTACTGGTCAACCTACTGTAACTGACAACTGTACATCTACTGCTAATATGCAGGCGACATATACAGATGTCAATATTGTCCCACCCGGATGCAATGGGACCGTTACTCTCCGCAGGACCTGGAAAGTATCGGACGCTTGCGGCAATAGCTCCACGTGTAACCAAACGATCACGGTTACCGATCTGCTAAAACCAACCCTTTCTTGTCCACCCCCGGCTACAATCAGCTGCGAATCACCACGAACACCCGATGCTACAGGAGCCGCCAGTGCAACGGACAATTGCACCCCTGCAGGATCACTGGTGATTTCTTTTTCAGACAATAACTCCGGATTGATCGGATGTAATGGCACAGGTATTTTAAAACGTACCTGGTCCGCTACAGATCTTTGCGGAAATGTATCCACGTGTATCCAGGATATCTGGATTATTGATGATACAGATCCTGTGATCGTATGTTCACCCAATATTGAAATCAGTTGTTCGGATTCAACCGATCCTTCCTTCACCGGACAGGCGACAGCAACTGATAATTGTACATCCAATGTGACGATCGACTATGTAGATATCGCTCAGCTTACAGGATGTAATGCAACCGGCTTCATCCTGAGAACTTGGGCCGCGCATGATGCATGTGGAAATGTAGAAACCTGCATGCAATTAATTTCTATCGTCGATCATACAGCTCCGGTGGTTGTATGTCCTCGCGATACTATCATCGATTGCGGATTCTACAATAATCCGGATGCTCTTGGATATCCAAGCGGTACAGACAATTGTACAGCATCCGAAGATCTGGTGCTCGGATATCATGATGACCTGAGCGGCCTTACCGGT
>JALYSC010000027.1 GCA_030855005.1 Bacteroidota bacterium
AAAAGCCTGAAAGATGAGATGGAGCGTCCTGATCTGATGAATCTAACAGATAGCGAGGCGAATGCAATTATTGATAGGCATCTCCTGGCAGAACAAAAGCGCCTTGACTTAAAACGAAATCTCATAATGCAACTAAAGACTGCTATTACCCCTCGCAAAATCCTGTTGCTTCATGCAGCGGAACGTGATTTTAACCGCGAACTTTTGCAAAAAGCGAATGGCTATAGAAGAGATTAGGCCCCATTATTTTATATTATTTTCGAAAGAAGTACCACACAAGAAATTGATGTGGTACTTCTTTTTTGTTAGATATCGCATGTTGATTTTTTTTATTTGAAAAACAAAATTTATCCGCCTGGCAATAAAATGGGAGATGTGGATAAAAAATTGAAGAATAATAGATCAGCCATATATCCGAGGCATGATACATATTGATGTGGGTTAGAGCGACTTATCCATACAGTAAATATTGAGTATGAAAACCTTAGAGTATAAGCGGCTAGGAATGTGATATTTACAGATGAAGTATCACTGTATGTATCAATACGGTCAAGGAGTGTAAATGTCAATGTATATCGTATGTTTGAAGGCGTTTTGGTTATATTTACCAACGCGAATTTTTTATAATCCCATTCAGTAATTTGCATGGAGTACAGAACGAAACCAAACCTGTCTCTTCCCGAGTTTGTATCTGTGTTTGAGAACATGATATTGCGCGGGGAGTCGTCACACTGGGACGAAAAAGATTATCTCAATCTCATTCAATACTATATCTCCCAATCCCTCACAGAAAAGGCACTGGAAGCACTTGATTATGCAATGCAGTATTCAAGTCATCACGCCGAATTTTATGTGATCAAATCACGCCTCTTAATTCAGGAGGAAGATTATAAGGAAGCAAATGAGACCCTGGATATCGCCCTCAATTTATACCCACGGCATCCGGAAATGCAGTTGATGAAAATCAAAGTAACAGCTCAACTAGGCGACTATGAGAAAGCTTTTACCATGGTCGATTCCTGCAGTGATCAGATGACCCTCAATTCATGCGTAGATCTTTACCTGGCAGAAGCCTATATCTACGAATGCATGCGGGAGTATAACCAGATGTATAATAAGTTGCGTGATGTCCTCACAATCGATCCCAAAAACGAAGAAGCTCTTGAACATATCTGGCTTTGCGTCGAATGGTCACGATTGTATCGCGAGAGTATAGAATTCCACAATGACCTGTTGGACCAGGATGCTTACAATTACCTGGCATGGTTTAATCTTGGTCACGCATATAGTTGTGAGGGTGATTACAAAAATGCCATCCGGTCACTCGAGTATAGCTACATCGTGAATCCGGAATTTAAAAATGGCTACCTAGACTGTGCAGAGTTATGTTGCCAGATGGGCGACCATAAAAAAGCGCTTGTAATCTACCAGGAGCTCATCCAGCGATTCGGACACAATCAGGATTATCTCGTACCTGCAGCTGAATGCATGCTGAAACTTCGCAAATACGCTGTCGCAAAAGATTATCTGATCGAAGCACTTAAGATTGATCAATATATAGATGATGTCTATTATCTACTCGGCATTTGTTATGCACGTGAAGGCAATTACAGCAACGCCATTAGTTCGCTTATCAAAGCCATCCGCCTTGATGATCGCCGTGAAGAATATTATGCCGAGCTGGCCTATTGTTATGAGAAAACAAAACAATACGGCAAGGCTGACTTTTACTATACCAAGTCCACTGAAACCGGTCCTGAAGAAGAGAATTACTGGTTGGCGCATGTTAAGTTTCTGATGCGCAGAAACAAACTGCAAAAAGCCCTTGACGTTCTCGAAGAAGCTGATGAGCATACGGTAGGACCACGCTTATCATATTGCAAAGCAGCGTGCTTATTTAGATTGGGTCAGAGAAAAGAAGCTATAGAGTGTCTGGATGAATTACTTCCGGAAGACTTCGATTCACACAAAATCTTTTTCAAACTGGCACCGAAAGGGAAGACGGACAAGGATATTCAATCCATGATCCGTTACTATTCCATCGAAAACTGATAGCATTATCTTGAACCAAGTTTAGCGATTCGTTAAGCCTTTCATATTCATTGTATTCCTTTACTTTGACTAAGGGCATTGCTGCTATGCCTTGACCAATTATTGTTAAATCACACAAAACGAATTAATTTATGAAAGAGCTTTTTCTAACCTTCTTTTTATTCACCTCCTTCGTTTTTAGTCATCAGGCTCTTGCGGTCAATAGCCATCGCTCCGAAAATGCAATGACGATCGGAGTTAAAAGCCAGATGACAGTAAATGATTTCCTTGCAGTAGATCTACAGAATTTCAAATCTGCCGATGGAAAAGGCCTTAAATGGACGCAGAAGCTCGCCTTCAAAGCAATGCAAAAATCCATGGCACGAAAGGTAGCGAAAGGAAAAATCGAAGGCACAATGTCTCTTGAAGAAGCTGGTACTGCTGCAGGGGGCAACCTATATGGATTGCTTTCACTGATCTTTTCTGTAGTGGGCCTTTTTATACCTTACCTGGGTCTCGCCATGCTAATTGCAGGACTTGTCCTTGGTATTATTGGAATTACTCGGGATAATAATCCGACGATGGCTATTATTGGAACAGTGTTAAGTGCAGTATTCTTACTGCTGATTCTCATTGTAATTGCAGCAAGTATCGCCTGGTTTTACTAGGATATATTTTTAGCAGATATAAAAAAGCCCCTGTATCTACCAGGTTTTTTTTTATTAGTTAGCGCTTCCTATGACGGGAGTGTTCAATTCCTTAAAAGCATTGAGACCGCAATCCAGGAAGTTGTTGTAAGCATCTATATCCGGATCATATCCTTTTGGTGTCGTAAGAATTTGTTGATCAGGTGAAAGTAAAACGTACAGCGGCTGTGAATTTTGTTTGAAATTGACAATTTGGAAATCAGCCCAAACATCACCTACCGTTTTAATCCGTTTGTTTTGGATGGCAGAGTAAATGATTGTATCGAGGGCTTCTTTATCATCTACATATAATGATACCAGTACGAAATCTTCATTGATCTTTCGACGTACATCATCGTCTACCCAAATATGCTCTTCTGTTTTACGGCAATTGACACATCCATACCCGGTAAAGTCCAGGAGGATAGGTTTGTTTTGTTGTTTTGCATAAGCCAGACCTTCATAGTAATCATGGAAGCAATCAAAATTATTTGCGCACTTGGTGAGTGAACCATATTGTGATTTCAGATCAGCATTCAATTCTTTGACCGGTACGAAGTAATTGTAGTGTGCAGGCGGAGCCAGACCACTCATAATGCTCAGCGCATTGTAAGTTCCTGTTTTTTCACTACGAAAAAAGCCGGTTGAGAGATAGAGAGCGAGAGCAAGAAAGAAAATACCCAAGAAGGCAGGGATCGGCATAATCTTACGTCGAGGATTATCATGTGGAAAACGGATGAATCCAAACAAGTATGCAGCTATCGCAAAGGTGATCAATACCCAGATGCCCATAAATAATTCGTAGCGCAAAAAGCCCCAATGCGATGCCATATCCGCAACAGATAAAAATTTAAAAGCAAGTGCGAGTTCAACAAACCCAAGAACCACTTTTACACTATTCATCCAACCTCCGGATTTTGGAAGTGAATTAAGCCATGCAGGGAAGATGGCAAACAATCCAAATGGAATTGCCAATGCCAAAGAAAATCCAAACATGACTACCGCAGGGCCGAGCGTACCTTCTGATGAAGCTTCCACCAATGCTGATCCAATCAACGGACCGGTACATGAGAAAGAAACAATTGAAAGTGTTGCAGCCATAAAGAAGATTCCAATTAATCCTCCTTTATCTGCAAGTGAATCACTTTTATTACTCCAACTACTAGGTAGTGTGATTTCATAATACCCAAAAAAGGAAAGCGCGAAAAATATGAAGATCACAAAGAAGATAGTATTAGCAATCGCATTAGTAGAGAGATCATTCAATGCAGAAGCCCCAAAAACCAGTGTCAGTAATATTCCAAAGGCTACATAAATAATAATGATCGAAGCGCCATACAATAGTCCGTTTTTCCATCCTTTACGCTTGGTGTCTTTTGTAAAAAAACTTACCGTCAATGGGATCATGGGGAATACACAAGGGGTCAGCAATGCTAAAAGCCCGCCGCCAAATCCTAGTATAAACATCCAAAATAAATTGGAAGAAGCTTCAGCTTGTACTTCACCGCAATCACTGAGTGGATCCGCATAGGTTGATTGAAGACTTGATATTGTTTGGTCAATAACTCCATCACGATCAACAGTAAGAGGTTGTAGTGTATTGTCTACAATTGGCATTCCGCTGGTAAGATCGATCTTGAATTCTACGACTTGTGGAGGAAGACATTTGGATTCATCACAGGTCGTATACTCGAGGTTGCCTGTAAGAATAGATTTATTATCGGTTTTAACAAGCTGAGTGAATTTTGCATCCTGCTTGAAAGTCACAAGCTTCATGTCGAAATAGGGATCATGTCCTTCGACACGTTGGCTGCCGGACTCTAGGACAACTCCTTCAAGAATATATCCATCATTGGGTTCAATGGTAAGGATGGTTGGAGCAGGAGCTTTATCAATAACATTACCTCCTCCATAGATGTGCCAACCTTTATCTATGACTGCTTCAGCAATTACTTCATAATGTCCTTCCGATTTTTTCTCAGAACGAAATGACCACTTGACAGGATCCAAAATGCCTGTTGTGGATTTTGGATCACTCTCAGTATTTACTATTACAGAAGTAGAGGTGCCGGATAATTTATCCTCACTGATCTTTTTTTTTTCAGCTGTGCCCGGATCTTTTTCTGTTGCGTCAGCTGTTGTTGTCTTGTTGTCCGGCTTTTGGGCTGCATCACCTGATGATCCTTTGGCAGGTTTCAAACTAAATAAAACTTCATCAGGAGGAAGACAACGCTCGTCATTGCAGGTCATAAATTCCAGATATCCGCTTATGGGTTTGGAGGAATCTAAAATTTTTATTTTTTGTTCGATCGTAAAGTAATGACTGAATTTTGTCACCTCCATATCAAACAACTGATCATGCACAGTCTTGGCATTATCAGATTCTTTGTTTTTACCAACCAGTTTATAATGCGTTCCCTCATCGAAGGCAATTGAAGTGGGGATAGGACCATCTTCACCACCCAGATGTTGTGAATAAACCCACCATCCTTCATCGATTATAGCCTTTGCGATCAGGGTATATTCGTCTTTGGCTCCAGGCTTTAATTCAAAAGTCCATTTAACGGGTTTAAAAATCTGTCCAAAGCTGCTAAATGAGAGGAATAGTCCAATAAAAAATAAAATAAGACGCATAGCAGGTGAATGTTTAATAACTCGTTGGTTACAAAAATAGGGTACTGGCTTCGATCAAACAGGAGTTTAATATAACCTTAACCAGAGTATGGGCATTCTGAGTATTAATTCAGGAAGGATTATGAAAGAATTACATTAGAAAGTCGGTAGTACCTCCGTAATCAAGGATTGGAATAGTACCAGGCCATCTGTATTCCCTAGGATTGCTTCTGAAGCCCGTTCCGGATGAGGCATCATGCCAAATACATTTCTCTCTTTATTACAGATCCCGGCGATATCATCAGTAGATCCGTTATCACTACCTATCCGGCCCTCATCATCACAATACCTGAAAAGGATCTGGTCATTGGCGACAAGATCCTCCAATCCTTCAGGTCCGGCAATATAGCGGCCTTCGGCATGCGCTATGGGCATCTTCAGGATATCACCTTCTGTTGCCATTTGCGTAATCATGGAGTCTGAAGTCTCAACTCGTAAATAGATATTTTTCGAAATAAATTTTTGGTGTTGATTTCTGACGAGTGCTCCGGGCAACAGGTGTGATTCACATAGGATCTGAAATCCGTTACAAATGCCCCATACCTTACCACCTTCATTAGCAAAGCGGATCACCGACTGCATAATGGGAGAAAAACGAGCAATGGCTCCGGCCCGGAGGTAATCTCCATAGGAAAAACCTCCCGGAAGAATAATACAATCATCTGTTGTCAGGTTACCAAGCGAGGTCTCTTTGTGCCACAGCTTTTCAACTTCAGCATGCATGACCGTCCCGAGGACATGCATCATATCATCATCACAATTGGATCCCGGGAATACAACGACGCCGAATTTCATCTGTTAAATTCTTTAAGTGCGCAAAAATATGAAATTGGACAAGGATCGTCATCTATAAGTGGCTAATCCGATGATCCAAAGCATATTGTTTATTTTTCACCTGAAAATACTTCTACCCATGAAAACCTCCTTCCTGTCTTTTGGCGTAATGCTATGGTTCCTCGCATGTAGTAACGGCAGTGGAACCAGTGCAGACTCTTCCATGCCACCTTCAAAAGATATGGCTACACCCTCCTATGAGGAAAGCCAGGCAAGTGGGGCAGGGACTGATGAAGCAACTGTAGATCTAACAGCTCAGAAAATCATCCGTAATGGCTCCATGACTATAAAAGTCAGTGATGCTATTAAAATGAAAGCTCAGGTGGATGCTCTTCTCAAAAAGCACAAGGCATATATTGGAAATGAGCAGCTGGACAATTCAGATTACATGTCCAGTTACCATATACAAATTCGATTGCCTGCCGAAAGCCTGGATGCCCTGGTCGCGGACCTGGAATCACTTGATGGGCAGGTTACCTATAAGTCCATCAACGCAACAGATGTCACAGAGGAATATATTGACCTCGAGACAAGATTGACTAACAAGCGCTCTTATCTCGAACAGTACCGCACTTTAATCAAAACTGCCAGGACTGTTGAAGATATCCTAAAAGTCAAGGAACAAATCCGCGTCCTGGAGGAGGAGATCGAAAGCGTAGAAGGTAGATTAAAATATTTATCCAACCAGGTGTCCCTCAGTACATTAGATCTCACGCTGACACAGGAAAAAGATTATGTCTTCAGGCCAGACAGGAATATTAATTTTTTCGAAAGGCTCAAGGAATCGTTATCAGGAGGTTGGTTTGGTTTTGTCACCTTTACCTTGTCTATGTTCCAGCTTTGGCCATTCTGGATTCTTTTGGCACTACTAATCTGGCTCATTCGTAAGTACAACAGGCGGATTAGGGCAAAAAAAACCCCTCCTACAACACCAATCTAAGACAGTCTTGCCGAGGAGTCTTAAACCCTTTGACCAGTTATCTTTGTGCAGTTATGGAACAGTGGCAATTGGAATTTGAATGGTTACGCGTGAGGCATTGGATCAAGGACAGGTTCGAAAGGAAGGAATTACCTGATCTGAATGCTGTCCTATATCTCATTGGGATGCAGGAAGTTGGAAAGCCTAAAGACAAATTTACCAAGGAAGAAAAGCAGGATCTTATGCACGTGGCAATCTGCCATTTGCTGCAAGAGGAAGGATATTTTGAATTTGAGGGGATGGATGCTGATGGATGGCCTCACTGGAAGCCACTCATGCCTGTTGATATTAAAGGTGTAGAAGCCCAGGAGGTATTACTTCGTCAAAAAGTAGTTGAGTATTTTGCACCTTTGCTGGCCAATTCCTAAAAAATATGAGTTTATTAAGAAATTCATTTCTCACTCTCTTCGTTGTAAGCGGTCTGTTGACATTGTTTTCCTGTGGCGAAGAAACGGAACGTAAGGCGCTGATATCTACAGATTATGGAGATATCACAATCATGCTTTACAACTCGACTCCAAAACACCGAGATAACTTTATCAAACTTGTTAAAGAGGGTTATTTCGATGGCCTACTATTTCACAGGGTGATTGACAGCTTTATGATCCAGGGAGGAGACCCTAATTCCAAAAATGCTACACCAGGAGCGTTATTGGGTGAAGGAAATCCCGGGTACGAAATTGATGCAGAAATTGGTGCACCACATTTAAGGGGAGCTATCGGAGCAGCCCGTACTCCTAATCCAGGTAAAAAATCCAACGGAAGTCAATTTTATATTGTTACCGGAACATCGCAGAATGAGAATGAACTTGAATATTACGAGAGAAGTAAAAAGATAACCTACAGCGAAAGCCAGCGAAAAATCTATGATGAAGAAGGCGGATATCCAAGTTTGGATATGGAGTACACTGTGTTTGGTGAAGTAGTCTCCGGGATGGAGATAGTGGACAAAATAGATGCTCTCGAAAAAGACAATCACGACCGGCCCGTTAAAGATGTCCGGATGAAAATAAAAATGATCAATTAATGATATCTATGAAATCTCTCTTTAGTGTACTATGCCTGTTGCTATGTGTCACTGCTTTTGCAAAACCTGTAGCCAGGTTTTCAATCAAAGCAGATCACAAGGAAGCTCCGGCGACTATACAGTTTATCAATGAATCAAAAGGTGCCAAATCCTATGTGTGGAATTTTGGCGATGGCAATCAAAGTACTGATGCTTCGACCTCACACAAATACGCTCATTCCGGAACGTATCAGGTAACCCTTACTGCTATCAAAGGAAAGAAAACAAACATTATGAACCAATCAATTACGATCGAGCCTTCTCCTAAATGCCTGATTGAAATCACGACAGATTTCGGTGTGATGGTCGCTGAATTATATGATGCTACACCACAGCATCGGGATAATTTTATGAAGCTTGCCGAAGAAGGATATCTTAATGAGCTGCTTTTTCACCGTGTGATCGATGGATTTATGATCCAGGGTGGTGATCCTAATTCTAAAAATGCGGCTGCGGGAATAGCACTTGGCTCCGGTGGTCCGGGTTACCAGGTCCCTGCGGAATTTGTTGATAGTCTTGTTCATGTCAAAGGTGCTATAGCTGCTGCCAGAACAGGTGACAACATGAATCCTGAGAAAAAATCTTCCGGATCTCAATTTTATATTGTGCAGGGAAGTCCTGTCGATGAGGGCATGCTGAAAGGAATCGAAAAGCGCAAAGGCGTTACTTACTCACCAGAGCAACGTAAAGAGTATCTTGAACACGGAGGCACTCCATTTCTCGATCATGACTACACTGTATTCGGTCGCGTCATCAAAGGATTGGAAGTCATTGATGCAATTGCCAAAGTAAAAAAGGATGCACGTGACAGGCCCATCGATAACATAAAAATGTCTGTCAAAGTCATCAAATAATTACGTGAATAACAACTCGGCATTAGGGATAGATATAGGTGGGTCCGGTATTAAGTTCGGTTATATTGATCTTGATACTGGTGAAATGATTGGTGAGCGCATTAAGTGTGATACACCACAGCCATCAACGCCTCATGCGATTGCAGCTTGTATTCGAGATACATTATCTACACTTGATTTTAAGGGTGATAAAATTGGAGTTGGATTTCCTGCTATCATCCAGGATGGAGTAGCACTTTCAGCAGCTAATATTGATAAAAGCTGGATTGGTACTAATGTCGAGCAGGTATTGCAGGCATATACAGGTCATCGCTACTTTGTCATTAATGATGCGGATGCAGCAGGTATGGCCGAGCGCATGTTTGGCCGGATCCGTAATGTCAAAGGCACAGTTATTCTTCTCACTTTAGGTACTGGCATTGGGTCAGCATTATTTTATGATGGTATACTGATACCTAATACAGAATTTGGTCACATCCAGTACCGCGGAAAAATTGCGGAGGATTGGGTTAGTAACCGGGCACGGAAAGAACGATCACTCGACTACAATGCATGGGCAATTGAACTCGCAGAATTTCTTGACTATATGATTCTCCTTTTTTCGCCTCGCCTATTTGTGCTGGGTGGTGGGATCAGTTTCCGTTTTAATGAATTTTCACATCACTTTGATCGCCTTCGTGTTCCTGTCACAAGTGCATCAGGCTACAATGATGCGGGCATCACTGGTGCTGCATTAGCTGCCTATCCTGAATTGTTAGAACCATATACCTGATTTAGAATTTCGCATGCCTGATTAATGTATGCCAGATGCCGGACTCTAGATGCAAAAATCATAATTCACGCCTCACACTTCGACTCCGCTCAGTGCATGCAACTGACCACTCAAAACTCACGGTTCAGGATTTATTCAAACTCAAACTCAAACTCTCACCCTCACTCTTAAACGGGAATTCTAATCTCATACTTCTTCCCATTCGCACGATTTAGCGTTGAAGCGATGAGCCATGGATTAAACAGTTTTAATTTACGATAGGTGGTTCCATTTTTAATGGCAAAGTCAGGGAGATTAGGAATTGGCTGCTCCACTGTAACAGTTGTGTATGGAAGTGAAGGATATAGAATTTCATCCGGCACA
This sequence comes from Bacteroidota bacterium, assembly GCA_030855005.1. Lineage (GTDB taxonomy): Bacteria > Bacteroidota > Bacteroidia > Chitinophagales > Saprospiraceae > Opimibacter. The sequence goes on from JALYSC010000027.1 coordinate 10,259, forward strand.
TGGAATCCATATGTTTCGGGGTTAGCCATAATTTCTTTGATAGCTATAATCCGGAATATATATCGGGATGTCTCATCATTAAGATTGAGATCATAATAATTTGAATTCCTTTGATCAGTTACGCGCTTTGCCAGTGCTGTTTCTCCCATGTTGTATGCAGCGGCGGCCATAGTCCAGGTTCCAAATCTGGATTTTAGATAAAGTAAAAATTTGCAGGCGGCTTCCGTTGATTTTTCAACATGATAACGTTCATCTACTTCATCATTGATTTCAAGGCCGTATGCTCGTCCCACGGATTCGATAAATTGCCACATTCCTTTTGCACCCGCACTGCTGGTTGCCATGCGCATACTACTTTCTGCTACACAGAGATATTTAAAGTCATCAGGCAGTTCATATTTTTTCAGGATGGGTTCTATTATAGGAAAATATCGGTTGGCTGTTTTAATATGCAGGATGGTGGTAGCCTGCATATAGGAATTGATAGACAACTCTCGATCTAATCGTTCGACAGGATCAAAATTATCTATTGGCACTGCTTCTCCTGCAAAATCAAATGCTCTGTTAAGATCATATCCTGTGACCATTTGCTGAACATACATCGTATCAGCCTCGCTGGAAGGAAGGTCAACTTTATTAAAGGAGCTGAAGATGACCAAACTTAAAAAGCCGGCAAGCATGGTGGTATAAATCATAATAGGTCGTTCCATAAGTCATTTGGCTTGAAGTATACTATTAATACAATTCTGATCTAAAGTGGTTTTTGTCCTGTCGGACCAGCGCAGCGAAAAGTGCCACTGCATTTGGTAGTCTGTAGTAGCTTAGCGAAGATAATGAAACGAATATTAGACCATCAGATTGCCCGTGCCGGAGCTATCGCTGACAACGCAAAAAATATTGGATTCTGGGCAGGGCCTGTGGCATTTCTACTGATCTATTATTTTTTGCATCCTGCCAGCATGCCTGTTCAGGCTGTGACGGTTTTCGCAATTACAGCCTGGATATCTGTCTGGTGGGTCACTGAGGCGATCCCTTTACCTGCAACTTCTTTGCTACCCATAATTTTATTTCCAATAATGGGAATACTAAAGTTGAGTGACACTACTGCCTCTTATGCAGATCCTATTGTATTCCTTTATATCGGAGGTTTTCTCATAGCCATAGCGATAGAAAAAACCGGACTTCACAAGAGAATTGCATTGCATATTATTCGCAGTATGGGGACTAGCCTGAGTATGATTGTATTGGGCTTTATGGTATCGACGGCATTTATATCCATGTGGATTTCTAATACAGCCACTGCGATTATGATGTTGCCGATTGGTATGGCCATCATCACAGCAACTACATCAGGTGATAGAAAAGAACAGGATCATTTCAGGAAAGCATTAATGTTAGGGATTGCTTATGCTGCATCTATAGGTGGCCTAGGTACTATCATCGGAACGCCTCCTAATCTTGTATTCGCCGGCGTGATGCGGGATATGTATCAGACGGATCTCAGCTTTGTAAAGTGGTTTAGTATTGGGTTTCCGATCACCATCATTCTATTATGTGCAAGCTGGTGGTATTTAGTGCGAATTGGTTTTCCATTAAAAAATGCACGGCTTGCAGGTGGGAGAGCAGAGTTAGATCAACGGTTATCACTGACAGATAGAATGTCATCAGGAGAAAAAATTGTCAGTGTTGTTTTTCTTACTGTAGCGATTGCGTGGATCATTCGCTCGTTTGTACTACAGAAATTAATTCCCGGTATGGATGATACAATTATTGCGATGATCGGTGGTGTAGTTTTGTTTTTACTTCCAGCAGGTAATAAAGATGGTAGTCGATTATTGCAATGGGAAGACGCTAACAAACTTCCCTGGGGTATTGTGTTATTGTTTGGTGGAGGTCTCGCGTTGGCAGAAGCATTTCAGGCGAGTGGACTCGCGCAATGGATTGGCCAAAATATGACAGGCCTTGCAGGTGTAGGAGTATTTACCATCATACTAATAGTTGTTGCCATGGTTAATTTTTTGACGGAGTTTACTTCCAATCTTGCTACTGTTACAATGATACTTCCCGTACTTGTACCAGTTGCCATATCTGCAGGAGTGCCACCACACATGCTGATGGTTGCAGCCACACTTGCAGCATCTTGCGGCTTTATGATGCCTGCAGGTACACCCCCGAATGCAATCGCATTTGGTTCCGGATATCTAAGTATTTGGGATATGGTGAAAAGTGGTTTCTGGTTAAACCTCGCAGCAATTATTGTAATTACGATGGTGGTTTATTTTCTACTACCAATTGTTTGGTGAATCTGGCATCTCGCATGGATTCGACAAGCTCACCACAAGTCTTTTAATCTGGCATCAAAAGATTACCTCGCATAGAATAGATCAAATATCCGAAGTCCGAAATCCGCAATCAACTGAGGTCTTTCCCGATGTCGCTTCGATAATATTTGCCTTCATAATGCACGCGGTCTGCATTGATAAGACATTTGTCAATAGCACGCTGCAGATTGCTGGCCATACTGGTGAGAGCCATCACTCGTCCACCGGATGTGATCACTTTGCCGCTGAATAATGCTGTACCGGCATGATATACACGCCCGCCATCAATAAGGTCAAGACCTTGAATTGTTTTTCCTTTTTCAAATTCACCCGGATAACCACCGGAAACCAACATCACAGTTACTGCTGTGCGTGGATCCACATCCATTTCAAATGAATTTAATTCCTGGTTCCAGGCAGCCATTAATAATTCTACAAAGTCTACATTGAGACGGGGTAGCACTACTTCAGTTTCAGGATCACCCAGGCGACAATTGTATTCAATGACAAAAGGCTCACCATTTACATTGATGAGTCCAAAAAAGATAAAGCCTGTGTATTTTATTTCTTCTTCACTGATGCCATTAATAGTAGGCTGAATAATCAGATTGATGACCTTATCCATTAATTCTTCATCTACGAATGGGACAGGAGAGATAGCACCCATGCCACCTGTATTTAAACCTGTATCTCCTTCACCAACTCGTTTGTAATCTTTGGCTTCCGGGAGCAAAACAAATTCATCTCCATCAGTCAATACAAAAACAGAAAATTCTGTACCATTTAAAAATTCTTCGATAACCACCTTAGAACTTGCTTCTCCAAATTTTCCGGACAGCATTTCGCGTAATTCTTTTTTTGCGTCTTCGATTGTTAGACATATCACTACACCTTTTCC